>CALMWJ010000065.1 GCA_937873525.1 uncultured Peptococcaceae bacterium
CCGAAACGTGGCCTCCTATAAATTCGCCTTGGCAAAATCCTTGCTGGAAATCATCCCCTCCGGCCAATCGGAAATATCCCTGGAAGCTTTGGCGGAGCCCTTTTGCCGTAACCTCTGCGACCACCTGAAGACCGCTCCCAAACAGGCCACCAGCCAAAGCAGCCAATTCCTGGATTCCTGCAGATCCTTCAACGAAGGCGCCCTTTCAAAAGAAGAATTGCTTGATGTTACACGCAAAAAAGGTTTTAATAATGTCATTGATGCCTTTCACGTCGTCAATGACGATCCCATCCCGATTCATTTCTATACCCCGGACAGTTCCGGCCGCAGCAAAAAAATCATCCTCACCGACGATCTGTTCAGGCTCGCGGAATTACCATCCTTCGATGATTTTTCCTCTGAAGCCGAATCCCGTTGGAATCTCGTCGAAACCGCCTGGGAGCTCGGCGTTTCAAGAAATCTCCTGAATATCCAATACGACGATCTAGACAAACGATTGTTCATCGACAGCAAGCTGCGCAGAAAGCAGGTCACCTCGGCCATCAGCGCCTTGAACGGCTACCAAAAAGGCAAATGCTTCTACTGCTTCGGCGACATCGCCATTCATGGCTCCCCCCACCTCGCCTGCGACGTGGATCATTTTTATCCCTATACCCTGCAGCCCATCCATCCTCAAATCAATTTTAACGGCGTCTGGAATCTGGTCCTTAGCTGCCCCAACTGCAACCGCGGCCCCAACGGAAAATTCGCGCGGATTCCGGCCCTCAAATACCTGGAACGGCTCCATCGCCGCAATGAATTCCTGATCAGCAGCCACCATCCCCTTCGGGAAACCATCATGAACCAAACCGGCCAAACCTCGCCGGACAGAATAAAATTCCTCAAAGAAATGGACAGAATATCCATCGATCTGTTGATCCACCGCTGGGAAACATCCCAGACCGGACCCACCGCATTCTAAGAACACCCGAGGAGCATCCTATGGACAAAACCCTCCAATACTACAACGAAAACGCCAAAGCCTTTGTGGAAGGGACCTGGAGCGCCGATGTTTCCGCCCTCTACGCCTTCTTCCAGAAATACGTCAAGCCCGGCGCCGCCATCCTGGATCTGGGCTGCGGCTCCGGCCGGGACAGCCTGTATTTCCTTTCCCAGGGCTATCAGGTCTGCGCCCTGGACGGCTCAGAGGAATTGTGCAAAATAGCAGCGGAGCACCTTGGCCAGCCGGTGGAATGCAAGCTGTTCCAGGACATCGGCGATGTGGACCGCTTCGACGGCATATGGGCCTGCTCCTCCCTGCTTCACGTTCCCTTCGACGAGCTGCCGGCCATCCTGGACAAGCTGCACACCGCCCTCAAGGCAAAGGGCTACCTGTATTTGTCCGCTAAATATGGCACTTTTTCCGGCGAGCGCAGCGGCCGCTACTTCACGGATCTGGACGAGGCTCGGCTTGAGGCTCTGCTTCAAAAAACCAAGGGCTTCCGCATCGTCGAAACCCACATCACCGCCGACGTCCGGCCCGGCCGCGAAGACGAAAAATGGCTCAATGCCATCCTTCAAAAACTGTAAAGCAAAATCCCAAACAAGGAGGCAGCCCATCATGATCGCATGGAAAACCGAGTACAAAGGCACCAAAATCGAGGTTCGCAACAGCCACCAAAAAATCGAGCTGGTTGTTAACGGCAACGTGGTTGACGCTTGTCAGGATCTGAAATTCAAAGGCAAATCCATGGAGCTGAAAACGGATCACGACGGCCACCTCATCCGCTGCGTCTTTGAGAAAAAGATACTGTGCATGATGGCCAAAATCTATTACGACGACCGGA
>CALMWJ010000066.1 GCA_937873525.1 uncultured Peptococcaceae bacterium
CTTCCTTCGTTGATATTCAACGTTCTTTTTTATATAATGAAGTATTGAAGGGAGTGATCCTATGCAGTCCGAAAACTCCAAACCCAAGAGGCTGGGCAAGACGCCCGCCGAACGAGGCATGGTCCATCCCGACTTTCACCTGGAAGCCGGCTATTTAGCCAAGACCTTGGCCTTGCTGCAGAAATGTCTGGCCGCTGAACTTGAAAAACTGGACCAGACCCATCAAAGCTTAGTGGAAGCCCGGGAGGAGCTGCAGGACAATCTGCCCGCGTCGCCCAACGACGCCGACAAACGAGCGGACACGACCCAAGCCTTGAATGTCCTGAGAGCCCAGGCCGCAGCCTACCAGGCGATCCAATATAAGATCGGACAATACCAGCGCATGGAGCCCGCCCCTTATTTCGGGCGTGTGGACTTCATCGAGACCGGCTATCCTTCGGAATCCATTTACATCGGGCGGGGCACACTGATCGATCCCTCCGACGGCCGCATCCGGGTTTATGACTGGCGGGCTCCGGTCTCCAGTCTTTATTACCGCTACGGGCTCGGCAAGGCTTTCTATCAGGCACCTGCCGGAGAAATCCACGGCGAGGTCACCCTGAAACGGCAATATGATATCCGGAACGGTGAACTGGCTTATTTCATCGACACCGACATCAACATTGATGACCCGAGCCTGCGCTACGCCCTTTCCCAAAATGCCTCTCCCCAGATGAAGGCGATTGTGGAGACCATTCAGAAAGAACAGGATCAAATCATCCGGGATATGGACAGCGAGCTGCTGATGGTCCAGGGTTCTGCAGGCAGCGGTAAAACCTCCGTCGCCCTCCACCGGGTGGCTTACCTGATGTATCGCGGACTGACCTCTCGTCTGGCGGCCCATCATATCATCATCATTTCACCCAATGCGCTGTTCAGCCAGTATATTTCTCAGGTTCTGCCGGATCTTGGCGAAGAAAATATCGCCAACCTGACCTTTGATACGGTCTTTGCCGGCCTGGATGCAGGACGCCCCGTGGAAACCCGGGCCAAACAGGCGGAAGCGCTGCTGAGCAACCCTGATCCGGCGGCGGCGGCTCTGGATCGGGACATCCTGGCTTTCAAGGCCTCTTCGGTCTTCTGCACCCTCCTGGACCGGCTGGTCTGGCATTATGAGCATAAGATTTTGTCGTTCCCCGATTTTTATTGCAACGGTCATTACATCGCCCAGCGCGCGGAGCTCAAAGAAGAACTGCTCCGCGACCGGGTCAGCCTCCCGCTGACCAAACGCTTGGCTCAGATCCAGGAACGCCTTCTCGAAAAAATCCACAAAGAAAAAAAAGAGCGTCTTCCCCAGCTGGAAGAATTCGTATCCAATTTTCCGGACCATCAGCTGGAGGTTCGTTCTTTCGCCCGGCTGCTTTCGGCGAAGCGTTCCGCTTCCCTGGTGCGGGCCGCGCAGAAGATCACGGAAATCAACGGTCTGTCCGTCTACCGTCTGCTCTTCGAGGATCCGGGGCTGTTCCGCCGGTTGTCCAAGGGACTCACCCTGCCGGACAATATCGAACAAATCCTGGAAGCGTCTCGGGAAAAACTGACCGCAGACTCCCTCAGCCACGCCGACGGCGCTGCTCTGACCTATTTGAAGCTCAAGCTGGACGGCCTCCAAAGCTATCCGGATATCCAGCAGGTCATCGTGGATGAGGTCCAGGACTACGGCCCCCTTCATTTTGCCCTTTTGGATCGCTGGTTCCCCAACGCCCGCTACACCATCCTGGGAGATCTCTGCCAATCGGTGGAACGTCCGGCCCCCGAATCGCTATTCGAAGATATTCGGAAGGTCCTTCACAAGAAAAAAGCCGCCTCGGTGATTCTGCGCCAAAGCTACCGAAGCTCCTTTGAAATCAGCCGCTTCAGCCAGCGGTTTCTGGACCATCCGGAAACCGTGGAGCCCTTTGAACGTCACGAAGGTGCGCCGGAAATCACCGGTTTCCCGGACCGGGAAACCATGGACCGGGCATTGACCGAAGGCATCCGGAAATACCGGGAGACCGGCTGCGGTTCTATTGCCGTTCTCTGCAAAACCATGGCGGAGGCCAACGGACTTTATCAGCGGCTGCGCGGCCGGCACGCGCTGCGCCTGGTCACCGAAGACACCCCGAACGTCGGATCCGGGACGATGATCCTCCCGATCTATCTGGCCAAGGGCCTTGAGTTTGACGCCGTTCTGGTTTACAGCGCCGATGCCGGCAGCTTTTCATCTTCGGATGACCGTCGGCTCCTCTACATTGCCTGCACCCGCGCTCTGCATCATCTGTCCCTCTATTATGCCGGTGAAAAAAGCCCATTGATCAAATGAAAGAAGGAACCTTGCTTGGATATTTCGCGTTTTACAGACTATCGCCAAAAAGTCGTTGAAAACTGTTCCAAGGTCATCGTTGGGAAAACGGACACCATCACCCTGGTGCTGACTTGCTTTATCTGTTCTGGCCATGTGCTCCTGGAGGACGTGCCCGGCACCGGCAAAACCATGCTTCTGCGCGCTTTTGCCAAGACCATCGGCGGCGAATTCAAGCGCATCCAGTTTACGCCGGACCTCCTGCCTTCCGACCTGACCGGCATCAATTTCTACAATCAGCAAAAGGGCGCCTTCGAATTCCGCAAAGGCCCTCTCTTTTCCAATATCATTCTGGCGGATGAAATCAACCGGGCCACGCCCAGGACCCAATCCAGCCTGCTGGAGGCCATGGAGGAACGACAGATTTCCACCGACGGCGTCACCACCCGCCTGGAGGAGCCTTTCATGGTGATGGCCACCCAGAATCCGATTGAGTCCTACGGTACCTTCCCGCTTCCCGAGGCCCAGACAGACCGTTTCTTCATGCGTTTATCCCTGGGCTACATGAGCCGGGACGAGGAATTGTCCGTCATCGCCCGCCGCAGCACCCAAGCCATCGTGGAAAAACTGCCCTGCGTGGTCACCCCCGAAGAAACCACCTATCTCAAAGAGCACTTCGGTGACGTGAAGGTGTCTTCGGTGGTGGCGGATTACTTGATGAACATCATTGAAAGGACCCGCGGCGAAAGCCGCTTCGTGACCGGCGTCTCCACCCGGGGCGCCATCGCGCTTTACAAAGCCGCCCAGGTCACCGCGGCCTTCAACGGAAGGGATTACGTCCTTCCCGAAGACATCCGGTATGTGGCGCCGCACGTTCTGACCCACCGCATTGTGGCCGGAGGCGTCTCCCGCTCCGGCGAGCTTGCCGCGTTTATGGAAAAACTGATCCGTGAAGTCCCGGTCCCTCTGGAAGTCTTGACGGAGGATACACCGTGCTGATCTTCATCGCCGTTCTGATCCTGTGCGCCATCGGGGCGGAATGGGTTTCCCTGCAAGATCCTCTGGCCAAGGTCACTTATGACTGCCGCCCTTCCAAAGCGGTGGTAGAACCGGAGGAGCCTTTCGAGATCATCACCACCCTTCAAAATGCCCGTCGCTTTCCAGTCCCCTTCATCAAAATGGAAGAGCTCCTGCCGGCCAGTCTGGAATTTCTGCCTCCTATTCCCGCCCATCGGCAGGACAAAGGCGGCCTGATCCGCACCGGCACCCTCTATTTGATGCCCCGCCAAACGCTGCAGCGCCGCCAGCCGGCCCTCATCCGCCAACGGGGCCGATATTTTTTCAGAGGGGCAACCCTGTTTGGAGGCGACTTTCTGGGCATCCGGGAGACCAGCAAGCAGGTTCACCTTTCCAAGGAGCTGGTGGTGCTTCCGACGACCATCGACTGTCCGCTGCTTCTGGAAAACCTGGGCGGTTTTCTTGGAGAAATTTCCGTCAACCGCTTTATTCTTGAGGACCCGGTTCTGACACTGGGTTACAGGGATTACACCGGCCGCGAACCCCAGAAAGCCATCAGCTGGAGTCAAAGCGCCCGGGCCGGCAAACTGATGGTTAAGAAGTATGACCATACCCTGGAGCTCTCCGTGACGGTGATTCTCAGCGTGGACAGCGGCACCGGTGACCACCGGCAGGATCCGCAGGAAATCGAGCATTGCTTTTCCATCGCCCGGGCGGTATGCGAAACCCTGGAAGACCGGGGGGTCCAGTATGGCTTTCTGACCAATGCCACCGCCGCCGGCGCCATGGGCTGCTGGTCGCTGCTGGAGGAAGGCCTCGGTGCCCGACATTTCTACACCATTCTCGAAGGTCTGGGGCGAGCCACCTACGACAGGACCCAGTCCTTTGCCCACCTGCTGCATCGGGCCGCCAAGCGGGCCCAGCAAGGCCAGGCCCACATCATCATCACCCCGGCCCTTCTTCCTGAATTCCAACCCATGATCAACCGGCTGCGGGACCTGACCGGAAGCCAGATCACGGTGCTGGCAGGCAATGACTATAAGGCCAGCTGCGACCCAGACTCTCAGGAGAAAGCCGACAGCAAAGCCACCGCGGAAGAAAGGAAGGATGGATAGATGGAGCTGGTCTTTTTATGCAAGATGCTGTCCGACCTTTCCCTGTATTTCGCCCTCAGCTTATATATCTATGCCTGGATCGGCCATGACCCCTCCGTCTTCCCGCCTCTTTTCATCATGATCCTGTCGGTCATGCTTTCCTATCGTCTTCGCGGCAGTCAAAAGCCAGCCATGCGCTTGCTGCCTTTGAGCCTGATGCTCTTCTGCTTTCTTTTTCCCGAAAACTTTCTGGATGGGCTGCTGCTGGTTCCGCCTTGCCTTTATGTAGGCTTTGTGGTCAAAAGACAGCTGTTTCGTCTGGATTACAACACGCAGCATGACGCCTTTATGCTGGGTCTCAAGCTGCTGCCTTTGCTCCTGTTCCCCTCCCTGTTCACCCTGGACTTTGTCCAGCTGCAGCAGGGTGCTCTGCCCTTCGTGCTTCTGTTCCTGGTTTTCGGGGTCCTGCTGATGCGCATGCTTCGCCATGATGCAGCCACCGTCGAACAGCCGCGTTTCAAGCTGCAAAATGCCGCAGCCCTGATCCTGTTCTGTCTGCTGGGCTTTGAAATGAGCCGGGGCTCCGTGCTCCATGCCTTTTCCCTGTTTCTGTCCGCGATATATCGCATCATCATTTCACCCCTGATCATGCTGGCGGCATACGGTCTCAGCATGTTCGCCTATCTGTTCGCCCTGTTCCTCAAGCTTTTCTTCCGGGACATCGAAGTGACCAGACCCGAGAGCGAGGTGTCCGAAGCCTTCTCCGAAGCTTTGGGAACGGCCAATATTCGTCATGTGGCCCTCCCCCCGTGGCTGATCCTTCTGGGGAAGCTCCTGCTGGCTGCGGTGATCCTCTTTCTTGTTTTCCTGGTTCTGCGGCGTTTTCTGCGCAGAAAACCGGTCTTGCCAACCGACAGCACCCCGGAGATACGGGAAGCCCTGGCCATCCTCAACGAACCGGTCCGCATCCCCAAAGACCTCTTTCCGCCCCATGACCCCAGGCAAGCCATACGGTATTATTACCGGAAATTCCTGCGGATTTATCTGAGTTTGGGGCTTCCCTTCAGCCGCTCCAAAACCAGCGCCGAGATCCAGGATGACGCAGCCCTTTATTTCGAACTTGACCTGCTGTCCGCCTTGCGCAATCTCTACGCGAAGGCCCGATACCACACGGCCGAGCCGACAACCGAGGATGCGGCGGAGGCCAGGCGGCTTTATCTTGCGCTGAAGGCACAAAAAGGGTCTGCGGCCGCTAGAAAGGGTCGAAAAACGTCACAAAAAAAGCCGCGCCCCCCGAAACACAGTGATTCCTATCGGTAGAACCCGGCAATTTTATGGATTATCAATATGTTTTCATGGACGCGTCATAACCAGCAAAGGCTTCAGCTGCCAAGGGGACGGTCGTATACATCGACACAAATCAAAATGTCTTTGGTATTATCCATGATACACCGCTTATAAGGGATTTCGGCCTTCCACCGGAATCCCCTGTTTCAGCAGGTCCGCGATAATGGCCTCTCCGTGTTCAACGCCCTGGGTTTCGATCAGAACCGTGACGCTGCACATGTTCAAAGGCACATCGGCCCGGTTGCGGTTGTGATTGACGGTGATCACATTGCCTTTTTCGGTGGCAATGATCTCCAGAAAACGGCGCAGGCTTCCCGGCCGGTCTGCAATCACTGCCGTGACTTCCGTGTAGCGGCCGCTCTTGAGCATGCCGCGCTGGATGATCTGGGCGATGAAGTTTACGTCCACATTGCCGCCGCTGACGATGCATGCAATCTTTCGCCCCTCGGTGGGAATTTTTTTATAGAGGGCGGCAGCCACCGAGGCGGCGCCGGCGCCTTCTGTGATGATCTTGACCCGTTCCAGCAACAGCAGGATGGTTCCGGCAATCTCCTCATCATCCACCTGCACCATGCCGTCCAAATAGGTTTCAAGAATGGCGCCGGTCACCTTGCCAGGGTGCTTGACCGCGATCCCGTCGGCAATGGTGTTGCTCCGGTTGGCGGCTTCCACGCCGATGACCTGGACGGTGGGTTTCAGGGACTTTACAGCCAGGGCGACACCGCTGGAGAGGCCGCCGCCGCCCACCGGCACCAGGATCACATCCACGTCCGGCAGCTGTTCCATGATTTCCAAGCCGATGGTTCCCTGTCCGGCGATCACGAAAGGATCGTCATACGCATGAAGGAACAGGGCACCGGTGGCTTTTTGCATTTCTACGGCCTTTTTCCAGGCTTCGTCATAATTATGGCCCGCCAGCACCACATTGGCACCGTAACCCCGAGTGGCCATGATTTTGGAGATGGGAGCTCCCTCGGGCATGACGATGGTAGACGGGATTCCGGCGCGGGTTGCTGCCAGCGCCACGCCCTGGGCATGGTTGCCCGCCGACGCCGCGATGACGCCCTTGGCGCCTTCTTCGGGGCTCAGGGTCAGGATGCGGTTGCTGGCGCCCCGGACCTTGAACGAACCGGTTTTCTGCATGTTTTCCAATTTCAAGAAGATCTGGCCGCCGGTCATTTTGTCCAAGGAGCTTGAACGGCTGATGGCCGTCTTATGGACCAGGCCGGCAAGCCTTTCTTTAGCTTGCCAAATATCTTTCAGCTGTACATCTTCCATACCGATCCCTCCAATATTATAGGCTCGGACCGCATCTTTCGCTGCAAAGGATTTGCTTCAGCTTTCGATGCCAGGTCTGGCTTCCAATCCAAGATCCTGATAATAATGCTTGATTTCTTTCATCTCCGTCACCAGATGGGCTTTGGCGATCAGCTCGGGGGTTGCGCCGCGGCCGGTAAGCACCACTTCGGTATGCTCAGCCTTTCCGTCCAGGATCGCCTCCAGCGCCGTCCAGGTAATCAGTCCGAAGTGGAGGGCCACATTGATCTCATCCAGAACCACCAGGTCATACGCACCGCCGGCCAAGGCTTCCCGGGCCCGGGCCATGCCCTTGTCCACCAGCGCCTGATAATCTGCCGGCGGATTTCCGGGCGGAAAGATCACCACGCTGTCCTGCCATTTGGCTTTCTCCTCCGCCGACATCATGCCTTCCGGCGCGATAAAAAAGGGCTTGCCCACGTTTTCAACGGTCAGCTGCGGCGCAAACTGCGGCAGGATCTTATGCTCGCTGTAGGTGGGTGCCTTGAGAAACTGCAGAAACAGAATTTTTTTGCCTGCGCCCAAAGCACGTAGCGACAAGCCCAGTGCGGCCGTGGTCTTTCCTTTGCCGTTTCCGGTGTAGACTTGGATCATTCCCTGCATGTGACTCACTCCTTACATTTTTTGAGGAACATCCTGGTTTGGACGATCCGCCGGGCGCGGCTGCATCCGCCCCGATGCTTCGTCGGAGGCCTTGGGCGCTTTTTTCGCCATCTCCAGTTCGATGGATTTTTCAAGATAGCGCTTGCTTTCTTCAGGGCGGCCCAGACGGCTGCAGACCACCCCTAGGGCATAATAGGCCATGCTGAGCTGAGGGTCCAGCTCGATGGCATTTTTCAGGTACTGGTAAGCCTGCTGGTAGCTGCTGACGGCTTCATCGAAATATTTGTCGTTCCTCAGCGTATCCCCCAGCTGGCTGAAGGCCAGCCCCAGATTAAAATTCGCCTCCACCTGGCCGGGTTCCAGCAGCAAGGCAGCCTGCAGCATCCAGATGGCGCTGGGAAAGTTATAATTGGATGCGAAGTTGGTCCCATCGGACATCAGCTGATGGGCCAGCTGCGGATTAAACAGTCTCAGCCATTGAATATACAGATCTGCAAGGGGATGGTCCGGCTCATGTCCCAATAAGTAAATGATGGAGCCGCCGATGGTCTGCCACATCTCTTCACCCTCAAGCTTCTGCTCGATGGCGGAATTGAACACAGGATACAGGGGCAGCGGCGGCAATCCTTCACGATGTTCTGCGTCCGGCGGCCAGGGGATGAAGGTCAGCTCGCTGCGCCAGCTGTCATCCCAGGGCTGATATTCTTTCATCCGATCCCAAGCCTCCTTTCGATGGGTCTCTTTTTCTATGATTTTAGCATATTCTGCGCATTCCGTCACAAACCCTGCCCGCTTTGGCAAATATTTTCATTTAATCGTTGCGTGCCTTGCTTTCAGATTATAAAATATAATGAAGGGTCTGCTCACTCATGCCCGAAAGGAGCTTTGATATGACCAAAAAACTTTTGCTGACCGGCGGACGGGTTCTGGATCCGGCCAGCCGCACAGACGCCCATCTGGAAGTCCTGATCGAGGATGGCTTCATACGGGGCCTGTACGCTCCGGGCACCCTCGGCACGGAAAACATGAACGATGCCCTGGTTCGGGACGTGTCCGGATGCATCATTGCGCCCGGCTTGATTGATATGCACGTTCATCTTCGGGAGCCCGGCGGCGAAGCCAACGAAACCATTCTGACCGGCATGAAAGCCGCGGCGGCCGGCGGCTTCACCACCATCTGCCCGATGCCCAATTCTCCGGTCACCGCCGATAGCCCGGAAATCATCCAGATGATCCGGAAACGCAGCCAGGCCATCGGTTTGACCGAGGTTCTGCCCATCGCCGCCATCTCCAAAGGCCTTGCCGGCAAGGAAATGAATGATCTGGCCGCCCTTATGGACAGCGGGGCTGTAGCCTTCTCCGATGACGGCATGCCGGTGACCAACAGCCATTTCATGATCCAGGCCCTGGAAGTATGCCGCGGTCTGGACGCTCTCCTGATCGATCATTGCGAAGATCCTGAACTGAAAGGGGACGGCCTGATGCACGAAGGCGCCGTTTCCGCCAAGCTCGGCCTGAAAGGAATCTCCGCCGTCAGCGAGGCGGTCCCCATCGCCCGGAACCTGCTGCTTGCTCAAGCCACCGGCGGCCGGACGCATATTGCCCATTTGAGCACTAAAGAAGGGGTTGCCCTCCTGGAATTCGCCCGGCAGCAAGGAATCCGGGCCACAGCGGAAGCCACTCCCCACCACCTTCGTCTGACGGATGAAGCCCTTGCGGGCTATTCCACCCTGGCAAGAGTCAGCCCGCCGCTGCGCAGTCCGGAGCATGGCGAAGCCCTTCGCTGGGCCGTCAAATCCGGCCTGATCACCTGCATCGCAACCGACCACGCCCCTTGGTCCCTTCAGGCCAAAGCCCAGGAATTTACAAAAGCCCCCAACGGCATCAGCGGTCTGGAGACCGCCCTTGCGGTGGCTTGGGATACTCTGGTGGTCCATGATGATATGGCGCCCCTGGATCTGATCGCCCGTCTGACCACCGGCCCCGCCGCCGCCCTGGGTCTGGACCGCGGCCGGCTGGTGCCTGGCGGCGTCGCCGACATCACGGTGATCAACCCCATCCTGAAAAAGACCGTTGACCCGAGAGACTTCTATTCCAAAGGCCAAAACACCCCCTTTGGCGGTATGACCCTGCAAGGATGGCCGGTCATGACCATCCACCGGGGCACCATCGTCATGGAGGACGGCAAAGTCCTGGTTCCCAAAGAGGAGGAAAAATGATGTCCGAACCGAACATCCGCCCGCACACCGCGGCAGGAAGCCGGCCGCCGGTCGGACTGCTGCAAGTCCCGCCCGGGCACCGGCTCATCGTAGCCTTGGATTATCCCACCTGGGCCGAGGCAGAAGCCCTGGTCCGTCAGCTGACCAACGTGACCTTCTTCAAGGTCGGCCTGGAAATGTTCTTGTCCAGCCGGGGCCAGGCGGTGGAAGCCCTGCGCGCCCTCGGTAAAAAAGTGTTTCTGGATCTGAAATTCCACGATATCCCCAACACCGTCGCCCAAGCCTGCCGGCAGGCGGTGGGGCTGGGCGTCGACATCCTCAACGTCCACACCCTGGGCGGACGCCAGATGATGACCCAGGCAGGAGCAGCCGTTGCGGATGAAGCGAAAAATCGCGGTATCCCTGCGCCGGCCCTGATTGCGGTTACCATTCTGACCAGTATGGGCGAAACCGACCTGGAAGAAGTCGGGCTCGCTCCCATGCCGGCGGACAACGTGGACCGGCTGGCCCGCCTGACCCAAGCCTCCGGACTCCAGGGCGTGGTGGCCTCGCCCCAGGAAATTTCCTTGATTCGGCAGGCCTGTGGCCGGGACTTCCTGATCGTTTGCCCCGGCGTCCGGCCTCAGGGTGCGGCACTGGGCGACCAGAAACGGGTCATGACGCCCCAGGCAGCCATCGCCGCCGGTGCAGATTATCTCGTGGTGGGGCGGCCCATCACCCGTGCAGCGGACCCATTGGCCGCCGCGGAAGCTGTTTTACAGGAGATCCGTGAAGGTCTGAATTCCAAATAAAACCAATCAGGAGGTCCATCCGATGCTGACTCAAAAAGAAATCTTAACGATCCTCAAAGATATCGGCGCCATCAAGGAAGGCCATTTCCGCTACACCTCCGGCCTTCACGGCCAGGTTTACGTCCAGTGTGCCACCCTGCTCAAGGATCCTGCACTGTCCGCCCGGGTCTGTGAAGGCATGGCGGAGCATTTCCGCAAGGATGCCCCGGACCTGGTTCTGGGTCCCGCCGTGGGCGCTGTCAATTTGTCCTATGAAGTTGCCCGCCAGCTAGGGGTCCCCAGTCTGTTTGCCGAGCGCAATGACGAAGGCCAGATGGTCCTTCGCCGCTCCTTCGAGATCCTGCCCGGCCAAAAGGTCCTGGTGGTGGAAGACGTGGTTACCACCGGCGGCACCACCATGGAAATGATCAAGCTGGTCCAGGGCCTGGGCGGCATCGTGATCGGCGCCGCTTCCATCGTCAACCGCAGCCGCGGCAAAGCCCAGCTGCCGGTCCCCTATTTCGCGCTGCTGGATCTGGATGTAGCCAACTACACACCGGAGGAATGCCCTCTCTGCAAAGCCGGCATCCCCGTAGAAAAGCCCGGCAGCCGCAAAATCAAATAACGGATACCCTCAAAAGGAGCATTGACGCAATATGAAAGCGATCCATCAAGCCTCCCTGCTGAAAAACAGGGCATTGGCACCTCAGCTCTACGAAATGGAATTGCTGGCCCCCCAAATGGCCTCGGTTTCCAAGCCCGGCCAGTTCGTTATGGTGCGGATCGGCGAAAACCAAGACCCTCTGCTGCGGCGTCCCTTTGGACTGGCCGGTATCGATCCCGAAAGCGGCCGCATCCGTCTTGTCTACCAGGTGGTCGGCCGGGGAACCGATCAAATGAGCCACTGGCGTACAGGACGCACCGTAGATGTCCTGGGCCCCCTGGGCAATGGTTTTACCTGGACGGAGGATCCGGGCCGGGTCATTCTGGCCGGGGGCGGTTTGGGGATTGCCCCCCTCCTCCCTCTGGCCCAGGCTCTGCGAAGCGCCGGCAAAGAAGTGACGGTGTTTCTCGGCAGCCGGACCGAGTCCCTGCTATTCGGGATTCCTGAGTTCTCGGAGCTGGGCTGCGAGCTTCAGCTGGCCACCGAAGATGGCTCCCAGGGCTTCAAAGGCTTTCTCACCACCCCCCTGGAGCATTTTTTATGCGCCCAGGCGCTGGACGCCGTATTCTTAAAAGCAAAAGAGGCTTCCGAAGCCGGGGCGGGCCATGCCCATGTCCATACCCATGCCATGCTTCGCGAAGGCATGAAAGAAACGGGCTTTCACCAGCTCTATGCCTGCGGACCCTCACCTTTCCTAAAGGTGATCGGCAATTTGTCGAGCCGTTACGGCCTTCCCGCCCAGCTTTCCTTTGAAGAGCGGATGGCCTGCGGCGTGGGAGCCTGCATGGGCTGCGCCATTCAGATCAAAAACCCGGACGGAACCTTGAAAACCAGCCGCGTTTGCAGCGACGGCCCTGTTTTCACAGGGGAGGAGGTGCATTGGAATGGCTGATCTTCACGTCAACCTGGCCGGTCTGCAATTGTCCAATCCGGTCCTGGCCGCCTCCGGCTGTTTTGGCTTCGGGCGTGAATACAACGAATTTTATCCGATCCGCCAGGCCGGCGGCATCATGGTGAAGGGCTTGACCCTGGAACCCTGTGCCGGCAACCCGACGCCGCGGATCGCTGAAACCCCCGCCGGCATGCTGAACAGCATCGGCTTGCAGAATCCGGGGGTGGATGCTTTTCTATCCAATGAACTGCCCTGGCTTCTCTCCCAAGAAGCTGCCGTCATCGCCAACATCAACGGGCACGCCCTGGAAGATTTCGAGGAAATCGCCCGCCGGCTGCAGGGTGCGCCGGGCCTGAAAGCCATCGAGGTCAACATTTCCTGCCCCAACGTATCCCACGGCGGCATGTTTTTCGGCACGGACCCTGCCATGGCTTCTGAAGTGACGCGGCGCGTGCGCAAGCATACTTCCCTTCCCCTTATCATCAAGCTCTCCCCCAATGTGACCGACATCACTGAAATCGCACGGGCTGTGGTTTCAGAAGGCGCCGACATTCTTTCGCTGATCAACACCCTGTTGGGCATGGCCATCGACGTCAAGACCCGCAAGCCGCTGCTGGCTCGCAAGGTGGGCGGACTCTCCGGACCCGCCGTGAAGCCGGTGGCCCTGCGCATGGTCTGGCAAACCGCCCAGGCGGTGGATGTCCCCATCATCGGCATGGGCGGCATCAGCAGTGCCCAGGACGCCCTGGAATTTCTGATGGCCGGTGCCTCAGCCGTTGCCGTCGGCTGCGCCAGCTTCGTGGATCCCTTGGCGATCCCGCGCATCATCGGCGATCTCAATGCGTGGCTGGACCGGGAAGGCTTCGCCGGCGTCCGGGATGTGGTGGGCCTGGCCCTTCGTTGAAACAAGCCTGAACACCCTGAACGCAGCATGACGGGCCAAATACCCCTTGTTATTTCACGAAAAAATAGGTAAACTGATATAAGTTAATTGATTCTAATGCCAGACACGAGGCGCTTTGCCCAAAGTCTTCCTACGAAAGGATCTGACGCATGACGAACAATATC
>CALMWJ010000067.1 GCA_937873525.1 uncultured Peptococcaceae bacterium
CACTTGCGCAAACCGGGCGAGATATGATAGCATAGGAATGAAATAAATAAAAGACAGTTCGAAATCCATCCTGTCTCTAAACAAAACTAGGACTTTTCAGCAGATGAAATGGTACCTATGTACCATTTTTTTGTTGAAGGCGGTTTTTTGTCGGACATGCTCTTTTATTATATTGCGAAAGGAGCATGTTTATGCAAAATATCACCGCCCCCAAAACCAATCCCATCCCCGCCGCCAGGAAACTGGCCGTTTCGGGAATTGTCATCGCCCTTTATGTGGTGTTGATGTTCATCAATCAGTCCTTTGCCTTCGGCCAGTATCAGATCCGTTTTGCCACCAGCCTTTATGCCTTGGCAGCCCTCCATCCTTTTCTGATCCTGCCACTAGGATTGGCCAATGCATTAAGCAACATCCTTTTGGGCGGATTGGGCCCCTTGGACTTGCTGGGAGGCTTTGCCGTCGGCATTCTGACCTCCGCCGGATGCTATTATGCCGGTAAGATCCATGGGACGCTGGTCTCTGTGCCCATCCTGCTGATCCCCACTTTGATGGTGCCTCTGTGGCTGTCTTATCTGCTGGGAATCCCCTATGGCGTGTTGGCGATGAGTCTGGGCATCGGACAGATCCTGCCCGCAATTCTGGGCGTGCTGATCGTCAAGCACCTGGGGAAATACGTTATATAGATATTCAGGAGAAGCTATGTCAAATCAAAGCAGCCCGCCGGAAGGTCTGACCCTCCTGGGCAACCAAAACGTACCCTACCGCTACGAATATGATCCGTCCATCCTGGAACGCTTTGTGAACAAGCATCAGGATAATGATTATTTCGTCAAATTCAATTGTCCTGAATTCACCAGCTTGTGTCCTCTGACCGGACAACCGGACTTCGCCTCAATCTACATCGCCTATGTGCCCGATGTCTATATGGTGGAGAGCAAATCCTTGAAGCTGTATTTATTCAGCTTCAGGAATCACGGCGATTTCCATGAAAACTGTATCAATACCATCATGAAGGATCTGATCCGGCTGATGGATCCGAAATACATCGAAATTTGGGGAAAATTCACGCCTCGGGGTGGCATCTCCATTGATCCCTACTGCAATTACGGGAAAAAGGGCACGGAATGGGAAGGCGTTGCCAAGAAACGCCTTCATGAACATGACATGTATCCTGAGCCTGTGGACAATCGGTGATCTATAGCCGCAAGCAAAAAGCTGACGGAGCCCTGCGCTTCCGTCAGCTTTTTTCATAGACTGCAGCACCGGATCGAATCCTCAATGGGACTTTTCCGGAAACATTCTCTCGTACATCTCAGCAAATTTATTTTTGCCTTTGATCAGCGGATGCACGGCAGCTTTTTTCAATGCTTTGTACAGCGCATTGGAAATCCGCTTGGAATTCTCAACCAC
>CALMWJ010000068.1 GCA_937873525.1 uncultured Peptococcaceae bacterium
TCAACGCACATCTTGAAATTTATAATGCATCCGAAGGCGTGGGTGTCGGCAAGAACGCTTCGGATATCCATCTCACCGGGAAAATCATCCGAACCCAAGGCTATGGGCTGGCCCTTTGGGAAGGTGTCCAGAACAGCAGCTTCAATATGGAAATCAAACAAACAGGGCTCAACGGAAGAAGCGGGAGAGTCAAAACGTCAGGCAACGTAGACCGAATTGTCTTTTCGGGGGATTATTCCTTTGACGGGACAGGCACCTTATGTTTTTATCTTGATGAAAGGATTTTGAACTGCCGCGTTGAAAACTTGAATACCAGCGGTTGGCCGGTAAAAAATCTGGTCACAGGTCCCGGTGCGGCGTCCCTGCCGATCAGCCCCCCCATTGCCATCTATTTGAATGAGCAGCGCTTGGCCTTGGAGGACCAGCCCATGATCCGAAACGACCGTGTCCTGGTGCCGATGCGCGGCTTCTTTGAAGTCTTGGGCGTCGACGTGGAATGGGATGAGGCAGCGCGCACGGCGATTGGGACCCGGGCGGGCATTGTCGTCAGGATTCCCATCGGCAGTCTGGAGCCCACCGTGAACGGGGTGATCCATACGATCGATGTCCCGGCGATCATCATCAACAGCCGTACTTACATACCGTTGCGATTTGTGGGGGAAGCCCTTGGGGATACTGTGGTCTGGGAAGGCTCAACGCAAACCATCTATATGGCGCAGGATGCGCCCGACAACGGAGGCTGATCAAGCCCTGCGCCTCCAAATGACTCTATGCTAAAGGGAGAAGGCTATGGAATTAAAACAATTGGAATTTTTTATGGCAGCCAGTGATTGCGGGAGCCTGAGCAAGGCTGCGGCCAGACTCTATACAACGCAACCCAATGTCAGCAAGGTGATCGGGGCGCTTGAAAAGGAGCTGGGAAGCCCTTTATTTGAAAGAACAAGCAGAGGGTTAAGGCTTACGCCGTATGGCAAGTCCATTCATGCCTATGCAGAAAACATCCTGAAAAACGCAAGTCTGATTGCCAATAAATCGCCGGCTGAAAGTCATGTATCCCTATGCCTTTCAACGTATCCAAGCAATATTATTGCCTGGTTTCTCGTGAAAATATACCAGAGCCATCCCCATATGACGGTACAGCATCACCAGGGGACGGTGGAGGAGATTACGAATCATGTGGCTCGCGGAATTTCGGAGCTGGGCATTCTTTATGTTTCCAAAAAGCAGCTGGCCGCTTTTCGGCATATCATTTCACACAAAAAGCTGGAATTTATTGAACTTGGTAAAAAAGAGGCATGCATTTACGCAGGCCCCAACAGTCCAGTATATTCCCAGGAATCCATTTCCATCGATGCGCTGCGCAAATTGCGTTTTGTCCGAGGACTGAGTGATTATTTCTCCATGGAACATAACCTGGAGCAAGTCAACGTCGGGACGGTACACGCGGAGAACCTCCATCCAGCGGTTTATACCAACAGCGAACACTTCACAACCAATCTGCTCTTGAAAACGGATCTTGTGGAATTGGGCGTCAACATCAGCTACCCCGATTATCAACAATACGACATCAAAAACCTGTCGATTGAAGGTGAAGATTCTTTTTTAACCTTGGGATATGTCATTGAAAAGGATCATGAACTTACCGAACTGGCCCAAGAACTGATCGATCAAATAAAATCCATTTTAGAGCCATAACGATTTGTTATGGCTCTTGCCATACAGTTTGATAATTGTTGCAAGGGCGTCGCGGCTATATCATTAGAGTATAGGGAAAGTTGGATTCATCGCCCTCTTTTCCGATAATCGGAACTTTGGGTGCGCAACCCACCTTCCGGATTAACACGAAATTGGATAGGGAGAAGGAATATCATGGCAAACACAACGGTAACGCTGCAGGATGTACGGGAAGCCGCGGAGCGGATACGCCCCTACATCCGCCGCACACCCTTGCTGCGGCAAAAGAACATGGATGAGGCCTTGGGGTGCCAGATCTATCTTAAGCCCGAGATGCTCCAGCTGACAGGGGCCTTCAAGCTTCGGGGCGCATTGAGCAAGATCCTGGCTTTGCCGGAGGAGA
>CALMWJ010000069.1 GCA_937873525.1 uncultured Peptococcaceae bacterium
ATCCCAAGGGACTCCGCATTAAGATCATCCTATCCGAAAAGGGCGGATATCAGGGCATGCTGGAGTATATTCCGGGAGAATTTGCCCATCGGCCGGTCGAGGCCAGAGGCTATATGTTCATTCACTGTGTTTTTGTTGGTTTCAAGAAAGCCTATAAGGATAAAGGGTATGGGACCGCGCTTATTGAAGAATGTATCCAGGAAGCCCGGAACTCCAAAATGAAAGGTGTTGCAGTGGTCACCAGGAAGGGTTCCTTTATGGTGCATGACGATATTTTTATTAAGCTGGGGTTTGAAATAGCCGATGAGGCTGGACCGGATTTTCACCTTTTGGTAAAAAAGTTTGATGCTGAAGCGGAAAAACCCAGATTCAAGTCTGATCGCACCAGGGATCTGAAAGCATATGGCAAAGGCCTGTTCATTTTACGTTCTGTCCAATGCCCCTACACCGAAAAAAATGTGCAGGAAATCGTCGAAACCGCCAAAGTTCAGTTTCAAATCCCAGTCAAAGTCGTCGACCTTGAAGATGTAGAATCCGTGCAGGCATCCCCATGTCCTTTCGGGAGTTTCTGCATGATCTATAACGGGGACATCATCAGCCATCATCCGATCAGCAAAGGAAGATTCATTAATATCATGAACAAGCTGCTGTGAAGCCTCGTTTGAAGGCGGCCTCAAAGACGATAGCATCCGGTAAGGTCAATCCAAACGGGTTGTCCTATGCAAGCTTATCGGAGCGCCTGTGGCCTGGTCAAAACCAATGGCTGCCGGGGATGGGGCTTGATCGCTGGAAAAAATGACCAATCCCCCACAGGATCATTCATGAAGTGCGAAGGAGGGGGAGACGATGCAATTCAAGAAAATTGCTGCAGTGCTGATTTCTATGCTCACCATCATGGCGGGAGGCTATCTGCTGTTCAATGTGGCGTTTCTGCTCTTTGCATGGATTGTCAACACCGTGATGCAGATCTCAAGGCAGACCGATAACGAGACACCGAGGATTTTATCCCGTCTCTTGGGGTATTCTGCAATTGGACTTCTTACCTTTGGGGGGCTGAAGCTTGTCAGTGACCGTTCGCAGTCATCTACGTGGCGATCTTGGGGATCCTTATGGTTGTAAAGGATATTGGGATTTGACAGGTCGACAATCTGAAATGCAGTCATGGCCCGTTTCCAAAAATAATACAAGAATATTGGATTGAAATAAGAAAGTGAGGAGCGGGATGAACATGAGTCAAAGAATGAAAGAATCTCTCATTGGCGGTGTCTTACTCGGACTTGTTTGTGTTGTCGGGGCAACGATCCGGTCTGGCTTCACTGCCTCGCCGGTCTTTGTATTCTCCCTATGGTACAATCGTGTGATCCTTGGATTGGCCGTGGGTGCACCTTGGAAGGCCGCAAGCCGGAGCAAGGCGCTGTACCGCGGGGCTTGGCTGGGATTGGCGATCTCCTTCGCTTTTTATTGCTCGACCAATTTCCAGGATCCTGTAAGCTTTATTGCAGGGGTCGTGTATGGCGTGGTCTTGGAAGGATGGCTCAGCCGATCTGAAAAGACCGGATGATGCAAGTCAAACTGCATAAAATAATGGAACACCATTCTATAAGCAGTCCATGAACGGCTAATTCATTAAATTGGAGGTAGTTCTATGCATGAAGAACAAGGGCTGTTGTCAGGGGCGCAGCAGGTTGAGATCCTCGGACGGTTGAAATCCCGTTTTGCGAACCATCTGAACCGTCATCAGGGCGTCGAATGGGACCAAATCCAAGCGAGGCTTGAAGCGAACCCCAATAAGCTCTGGTGCCTCAATGAAATGGAGCGGACCGGTGGTGAACCGGATGTGATCGGATACAATCAAAACCTGGGGAAATATCTGTTTTATGATTGTTCGGCGGAAAGCCCTGCAGGACGCAGAAATGTATGTTACGATCGACAAGCCTTGGAATCGAGAAAGGAGCATAAGCCGCTTTACAATGCGATGGACATGGCTGCCGCCATGGGCATTGAGATGTTAACGGAAAGCCAATACCGTGAACTGCAGCGTTTTGGATCATTCGACACCAAGACATCCAGCTGGATCAAAACGCCGGATGCAATCAGAAAACTTGGCGGAGCACTATTTTGCGACCGACGCTACGCTACCGTTTTCGTCTATCACAACGGTGCGGAGAGCTACTATGCTTCCAGAGGCTTTCGCGGGTTACTAAGTGTCTGAGCGTGGCGTCAAACCTCAAACAGGACCATGCGGTGCGAAGGAATCCTTTATGCCTGCAAGTCAGCACGAAGGATTCCGGCTGTATGAAACCGTTTGGAAACAAGCAAAGAAAACACAGAGGGAATGAACCTTCTGTGTTTTCTTGTACGGCCGGGCTATCCGAACAGGACCATCAACTCGCTTGAAGGAACCCGTCGGCAAGGCAAGGTCTCCACAAGTAATTGAAGATTCAGCCATATCAGAATATAAAAAATTGCCGCTTAAAATATTAATAAAACACATTGACTTGGACATAATATGGGTGTTATTATCAAAATATAAGAATGCAGTTCCAAATATAGGAACAACAAGCCGGCTCATCCAGGCGAAGACGACGTGGAGGATGTAAAGTAATTGAAAATAACCCATACCAGAAAGGGGCGGTGCTTGCAAGAACCATTCAACCAGATCATCTCACCATCAAGATGTCAATGGGCCTAGTCATTCAAGGAATGAAAACAGTCCACGAAAAATGGGGAGGAAAAGAAAAGATGAAAAAGAAATTCGCTGTTGTGTTGCTATGTGTGGCAATGGTACTTGCCACCCTGACGGGGTGCGGAAACAGTAATACTGCCGCCACCGCGACTGCGACTGCCACCGCCACGGCTGCCGCCACCACCGGAGGTACCCTGAATACCGTAGAAGGCTTTGCGTATAGCACCATGGACCCCCATAAGGATTACACTGCATGGCACGATCAGAAGTATGGCTTGACCGAATCCCTGTTCCGGCTCACGGATGACATGAAGGTTGAACCCTGGCTGGCCAAGAGCCTGGATGTGAAGGACAATGTGGCTACCCTGACCCTGAATGACGGTATTTGTTTCTCCAACGGCACGCCCCTGACCGCCGACATGGTGAAACGCAACCTGGAACGTCTGGCAGAAAACAACAAGAGATTCAAATACTACAAAGATTTTACAATGGTAGCCAAAGATGACAAAACCCTGGAAATCACCATGGCTCAAATCATGCCTACCCTGAAAAACGAAATGGCAAACCCCGAGGTTTGTATGGTGGACCTGGATGCAACCACCGACTTTGACAAAAACATCATCAGCACCGGTCCCTTCGTTGTGGATCAGTTCATCCCCGAAGGTGATTTCACTCTGAAACGCAATGACAAATATTGGGGCGGCACCGTCAACCTGGACAGCGTTAAGTTCTTTTCAATGCGTGATGCACAGTCCAAGCTGATGGCGATGCAGAATGGCGAAATTGATGCCTATGACAGCCTGTCCGCCACCGACATCGAAATCTTCAAAGGCGACCCCGCCCAGTATCAGCTGACCATTGTGCCGACGCAGGCAAGGACCTATATTTTCATGAATCCCGACAAGCTTCCTGAAAGCGTCCGCAAGGCCATTCTGATGGTCATCGATCGTGAAGCGATTACCGCCTTCATGGGCGGCACCCTGACCCCCGCTTACGGTGTCTTCAGCGAAGAGGTTGCTTACGGTAAAGCGGCGCTGCCCAAGATGGACGCTGCCAAGGCCAAAGAGATTATGGAAGCAGACGGTTATAAACTGAACAGCAACAATGTCTATGAAAAGAATGGCGTCGCCATCCCCGCCATTGGCCTGTCTTGCTATGCAGCCCGCAGCATCGACAGCATGGCGGTTCTGATTCAGGAACAACTCGGCAAATTCGGCATCCCCTCGGAGGTTAAGCTGGTGGAAGATCCCGATGGAACCTACATGACCGACAAAAATTATGACATTTGCTTCTATCGCATGACCACCGACAAGACGGCGGACCCCATGACCTTTATCGACGGCGTGATCAGATCAGGCTCCTACCAGGATATAACGGGTTATGGCAACGAAGCAACGGATAAAGAAATCGAAACGCTGCGTTACACCGTGGATCCTGCCCAGCGTGCTGAGCTTGCCAATAAAATCGTGCAAGATTACTTTGATGCCAGTGTTTTCTGCCCCTTGGTCACCTACAACAGAACCACCGTTTTGCGTACCGGCGTGACCAATTTCTCCGAGAACAATCCTTACGAGTTTTATGCTGTCAATGCTAATACCACAGCTGCTCAGAAATAGTCATTAAAGAAATACAATGGAATAATATGCTGCCGGCTTCCGGCAGCATATTATTCCCCCAAAAACGGAGCTCTGTCGCCGAACCCGTCATGGTCATGGCGGATCCGTCGATAAGGCATCATGAAGGAAATAAATTCACGCGGATTGAAAGTGCAGGTTTTGTTTTTTAATGCTATTATTGGATTATCCTTGCAGCACACGGATCCTCGATTGACTGTTCACGGCCGTGCTGAAAATCCATTTCATAGGCAATATTCCGGGGTGTTTATCCTGATGGATGACCAGGAAACCACATAACTGAATGCAATCACCTGGCCCAGTGATCTTATCGAATACAATGAGATCGGCCATTAGACCGGTCTTGCATCAATATAAACGTCTTTCAAACAATTCGACAGGAAAGAGTTAGAGCAGCGTAATCCATATTATAGAATTGGCGCCTTAGCAAAGGAAAGTTTAAACATTTCCGGCCCATTTCCGGTTAGCACTTAGAATGCAATTATTCTAAGTTCCTATGCAATAATTTTTTCTAATGAGGTGAAGAGCTTGCTCAAGTATTCTTTAAGGAGAATCATTAAACTGATCCCGGTTTTAGTGGCCATCACCCTGATGGTGTTTACGCTCATGTATCTGACCCCCGGTGACCCTGCACTGCAAAAATTAACCTCACAGGGCGGTGCGGTGACGCCGGAACTGCTGGCCATGGAGCGGCACGAGATGGGATTGGACAGGCCATTCTTCGTCCGCTACGTCGACTGGGTCGTGAACGTCGCCCAAGGCGACTTCGGCAATTCCTTCAAGGATGATCAGCCCGTCGCAGTAAAGCTGCTGAAGGCATTGGGCTACACAGGGGCCCTGGCTGCCGCCAGCACCTTGTTCTCAGTGCTGATCGCCATCCCCATCGGCGTCTACACCGCCATCAAGAAAGACTCGATCTTTGATAATATTGTCCGCGTCCTCACCTTCACAGGCAATGCCATGCCCAACTTCCTGATCGCCTTGTTGCTGATGTTTCTTTTCTGTATCAAGGTCAAGTTCTTTCCGGTCATTGCCACGGCCAGCTTAAAGGGAATGTTTCTGCCTACCCTGGCTTTATCCATCCCCATGATCTCGAGATTTGCCAGACAGACCCGTGCCGATGTGATGTGCCAGCTCAGTGAAGAGTATGTCATCGGCATGCATGCCCGCGGCGTCAAGGAACGGATCATCCTATTCAGAAATGTATTGCACAATTCCTTGGGATCCATCATTACCATCGTATCCCTCCAGATCCGTGTTCTGATAGGCGGCAGCGTCGTCACGGAAATGATTTTCCGCTGGCCGGGCATCGGCAGCTTGATGATGAACTCGATCACAGCCCGGGATTATCCTGTTGTTCAGGGAGCGGTGTTGATTCTGTCCACCCTTCAGGTACTGATCAATCTGCTTACAGACTTAAGCTACTATGTCATTGACAAACGAATTTCAATGGAATAGAGGTTGGATCATGAAAACAGAAAAACCAAAACTAAGTAGAAGTCAGATAAAGCAGCTGAAACTGAAGAGAAAAGTGATCATCTGGGGTGTGGTCGTTACAATGATTTTAGTCTTGAGTTTCTTCGCTCCGTATTTTTTGCCCTATGATCCCTTGGAAACGAATGCGGCGATGATGAGAAAAGCACCCTCGTTACAGCATCTGTTTGGCACCGACAATATGGGCCGCGATGTGCTTTCCCGTCTGCTGGCCGGCGCTCGCACTTCGATTTTTGCCACCATCATGCTGGTGATTATCTCTTTCTTTGTGGGGACGGTCGTCGGGGTGATTTGCGGCTATTATGGCGGTGCGCTGGACGATTTGGTGATGCGTTTCACGGATATTCTTTTGTCGGTGCCGCAATTGGTGCTGGCCATCGCGGTGGCGGGTATGCTGGGCGGAAGCCTGGTCAATACGATGATCGCCATCGGAATCACCAGCTGGACCTCTTATGCGAGACTTGCCCGAAGCCACGCCATGCGCATCCGGCAGCTGCCTTTTATCAATGCCTGCCGGTTGACAGGCTGCAGTGATGCCCACATTATCATCACCCATGTGGTACCCAACCTGATCGGCCCAATGCTGGTCAACGCCACGTTGGAGATTGGTACGACCATGCTGTCCATCGCCGGGCTGTCTTTCCTGGGGCTGGGCGTTGCACCGCCGACGCCGGAATGGGGCGCTATGGTCAGCGAATCCAGAAACTACCTGCAACTGGCACCCTGGGCGGTGTTTGCGCCGGCCTCGGCAATCCTGTTGACGGTCATGCTGTTCAACTACTTTGGTGAGAGCGTCTGCGACCTTGCCAGCTCAAAGGAGGCGTAAACGTGGCGAATAATTTACTCGAAATCAATGACCTCACGGTAACTTACGGTGACTTTAAAATCATTACCGAAGTGTCCTTTGCAATGAAGCCAGGTGAGATCGTCTGTATTGCCGGGGAGAGCGGCTGCGGGAAAAGTACTCTGATCAAGGCGGTCCTCGGCATCAAACAGCTGGGTGCCCATATCAAGAAAGGCAGTATTGTTTTGGATGGCAGGGATATCACCCATCTTGGTGTGGAAGAGCGACGGCAGATTCTTGGCACACAGATTGGATATGTGCCTCAAAATACCCGAGGCTCCTTCAACAACATCCGTTCCTATGATGTGCAGTACCAGGAAGCCATGCGCAGCCACAACAAAAAATTCAACCGCGTCGAAGCCATCAAATGTTTTGACAGACTGAATTTCCCGGATTCCGACAAGCTGCTGGCGTATCAGCCTTGGGAAATGTCCGGCGGCATGAATCAGCGTATGGCCATCGCCTTGGCGGTGCTCCTGGGCCCGAAGCTGATGCTCTGCGACGAAGCGACCTCTGTGCTGGACGTGACCTCCCAAAAAGAGGTCATCGAGGAACTGGCAAAGCTGAGGAATGAGCTGGGCTGGTCCATCCTGTTCATCACGCACAATCTGGGCGTTGCCTCACATATCGCGGACAAGCTGGGTGTTATGTACGCAGGCCGCATGGTTGAGTATGGCGATATCCGGAAGGTGCTGGACGATCCCATCCATCCGTATACCAGGAAACTGCTGGCTGCCATTCCCGGAAAGGACAGAAAGCTGCCGGTTGGTCTTGAGGGCCGCCCGCCTCTGGATGGAGCGGAATGGGAAGGCTGCAACTTCGTGCCCCGATGCGAATACTGTACGGACAGCTGCAAGACAAGGCCCTACAAACTCCAGGAGATTGTGCCGGGCCACTATGCAAGCTGTACGTCAGGGAGGTCAGTGTGATGGTAACGTGTGAAGCGCCACTGTTGGAAGTTAGAAATATTGCGAAAAGCTACGGCAAGGGGAAAAAAGGCAAAGAGGTCCTGACCGACCTGAACTTCAAGCTGAATGAAGGGGAAGTGCTTGGCATCATTGGAGAATCCGGCTGTGGAAAGAGCGTGCTGCTGAATCTGATCTCATGCCTCGAGCCAGTTTCACAGGGACAGATGCTTTTCCGTGGCGAGGACTATACCGGGCGCAAGCCCGCCTATGTATGCCGCTGGTTCCAGGTGATTTTCCAGGATTCGGAAGCAGCTTTTGATCCCAAAAAAACGATCCGCCAGTCCATGCGGGAAAACTTGAAACTGCTTGCCGGCGACCTGGCGGATTCAGATCGCAAGATCGACGAAATGGTTGGTCTGATGGGTCTCGACACCAAACTTGCAGACCGGTATCCCCGACAGCTTTCAGGCGGACAGGTGCAGAGAATGTCCATCGCCCGCGGTTTGGTTACTGAGCCCAATATGCTGCTGTGCGATGAGATCACATCCGCTCTGGACGTTTCCGCCCAGGCGATGATTATGCAGTATCTGTACCAGCTTCGAAAGAAACGGGGCCTGACTATGGTTTTTGTCTCTCATGATTTGGCGCTATGCAGTACGTTCTGTGACAGGATCGCCATCATGAAGGAGGGCAAGATCGTTGAGATCGGGACGCCGGATGAAATCATGGATGCACCGAAGCATGATTATACGAAGCTTCTGCTGGATGCGGTACTTTATGTGAAGTAAAAAAAAGGTTTTGGGGGACGGGGACTTTTTGCGGCAGCCGCAAAAAGTCCCCGTCCCTCCCTTGTGCGGTGCCCGCACAAGGGGGACACAGCAACTTTTAAGTTTTTTATTCTGGCAGAGTGCTGTTGGGAATCTTTGAAAAATAGCTGAAAACACGATTGTTTGGTAAAATGATTGTGAGGATGGCTAAAAAAGACCGAATATGATCGAAGATTAGAACAGCACGCTATGAAATTGCCGGCGCCATAGCGATCATCGAAGTCGATGCATGAGGATGATCAGGAGGGTGATGAGGATGCAGGATCGGACGAAGCTCGCCAAGAAACCAGCCGACCGTTATTTTGAGTTTCAGGCGGTTATGGGATTGACGAAGCATATGGGCGGATTGAAGGCAACGGATGTATTGGCTGGATTATGCCGTATTGGAGAAGGCAAATTCATTCTGGATGTTGGCTGCGGGCCTGGCAGGACCGCGTGCTATCTAGCCAAGGTGTACGGATGCCGAGTGATGGGGATCGACCTCTCAGAAAGCATGGTGGAGCTGGCGAGAGACAGGGCTGCGAAAGAAGGCGTTGCGGATAAAGTCACATTTTGTACTGCCGACGCTATGAAGCTCCCTTTTGAAGAGGCCACGTTCGATGCGGTGATCGGAGAGTCGGTATTGGCATTTATCGACGATAAACCACGTACACTGAGCGAGCTGAAGCGCGTGACCAAAGAGGATGGATCGATCGGATTCAATGAATGTGCTTGGATCAAGATGCCTCCGCAACAATTGATCCAGTATATATCAGATGTGCTGGGCGCTGCTTTTCTCACTCCGGATGGATGGCGGGATCTATGGGTCGCCGCAGGGTTAAAAGAAGTGTCCGCGAGAAGCTATAAAGTGCGGATTCTTGAGCAGTGGCGCAGCGAATTGAAGGAACTGGAAATCAATGAGATGTTTGGCGCGTGGCGGAGATTTATCGGATTGCTGTTCAGAAGCCCGGAATGCAGGCGCTGGGCCAGGAAGACCCTGAGCATGCCGCGCAACATTTTTGCACTTTTTAAGTATTTTGGTTACGGGATCTACGTTGGAAGAAAGTAACAAGGATGACTCAGACGATCTGAAAGGAAGGGTTATTTCTGCAGGCGCATCCGTTTGTTTTTGTCACCGGACTTTGAGGATCAGGCTGCGTTGATCGAGGGAGTCGAGTAAGGCACTGATGCTTTTTATCCCTAGAGCAACCTATCACATAATATCCGGGAGAATTGCTTGACGCAAGCCGATTCTGGCCATACAATATAATCTGCAAAGATAAAAACACGTCCCGGTGGGTAGTCCGGGAGTACCCGATGGGTATCAGTAACCTGCCTCCTTTGGTTGTCCTTTCTTTGCGTGGTGATATTAAAAAGGAGGGAAACCGATGGAAACCATGGTATCGACGTTGACGGTTCTTTTTGAAGACCCCTTTTGGATTGGGATCTATGAGCGTGAGGGTTACGGACGATATGAAGTCTGTAAAATCACGTTTGGCGCCGAACCCAAAGATTATGAGGTCTATGCATTCTTTCTGAGGAACTGGAATCAGCTCAAATTCAGCCCAGCCCTTGAAGCGGAGGCAAAAGCTGATAAAAAGATCAATCCAAAACGGCTGCAGCGTCATGTCAACCGGCAGATTGTTGGCCTCGGGATTGGTACAAAAGCGCAGCAGGCTCTGAAGGTTCAGCAGGAGCAAGGAAAATTGGAGCGAAAGGCGCGTTCCCGAGCGCAGCGGGAAGCGGAAAAAGAGCGGCAGTTTGAAATTCGGCAGGAAAAGCGCAAAGAAAAACACAGAGGGCATTAAGCTCTCTGTGCTTTTTTATAAAAAGTGCGATCAATCGTCTTGATCAACTTGCCGAAGCCTCTAAAATAATATATGTTAATTATGATCCAATGGGACGTTGTATGTGAAAAGCCAGTTGAGGTGAAACAAAATGAATGACTTTTGGAATGTTATGGTTCCGGAATTGACGGTTTCTAACTTTGAAGAATCGCTGGACTTTTATACCAATGTGTTAGGCTTTGCGGTAAAATATCAGCGGGAGAATCCAGACTTTGCCTATCTCGAATATGAAAAGAAAGCACAGCTCATGATCGAAGCATATCACGACGCTGGC
>CALMWJ010000070.1 GCA_937873525.1 uncultured Peptococcaceae bacterium
ACGAGATAATTCAAACCCCGATTTCTCGTTTTAGTATATTTTAATGATTTCGTTTAAGACTTTGGGCGCTGCTGTCAGAAACCATACGGCATAGATCTCCGGCTGCGTCATAAGACTATGGGCCAATTCGCGAAAGCCGATCCATTTTGTTTCCATGATCTCTTGTGGATCAGGGCTTACTTTTCCGTTATAGCTCCCTATAAAAACATGATCATATTCGAATTCATAAAGCGAATGATCAAATTTGTGATGATAGATGAAGGACGCGATCTCTTTGCATTGACATTGGATTCCAAGCTCTTCACGGAGCCGTCTCTGAACAGCATCATCAAGGACTTCATCGGCTCTTGGATGTGAACAGCAGGCGTTCGCCCACAAACCGCCGGAGTGGTATTTCCCCTCCGCGCGCCGCTGAAGCAGCATTTTTCCATTATTTACGATAAATACCGAAAATGCTCTGTGCAGCAACGCTTTCCGATGGCATTCTTCTTTGGTTGCCCTGCCGACCTCTTTGTCAAAGACATCGACGCAAATAAGCTCATCCATAATAGTCCCCCCAAAAGCACGATTCTTTGTGAACTTGATCAATTCTTCAATGACATGCCGTCCATGCTTTCAATTGCAACATCGCCTTCACACATATTAACATGAATAAAACAGGTTGATCATGGGTCTGAGGATTGACAAAAGTATGATTTATTATCGTTCCGTCGGAAAGGACTAGTCCTTTTTGTCGATAGAAGATGATCATCTCAAGATATTTTTTCCACCGGAATCTGCAAGTGGCATAGATCCACACTGGATTCATTCGTATAGAATGTCGTGTCCAGCAAACACGCATCCACAATATCTCCTATAACACGATAATTGTTATCCTTGATCCATTGCAGCAAATCATTTAGAAATTTCAAATCATAAGGCATTCCATATTTATACATGCAAGCATATTCACCGGCCGGGATAGCAATCGAAGTTTTAATCTTTGGGTGCCCGGCGGGAACAACCGCATAAACCCCGGATCCGGCGAGCGGATCCTCAGTTTCTATTGAATCTTTTTTTAGGATCGTACCAAAGCCCTCTGAAAGCGGACAATTCTGTTCAATCAAAACACTCCAGGCTTTCATCAGCGTCAGATGCAAGGTCCGTTTTTCAACTTTTTCATTATATGGAATAAATACAACTTGCCTTTCAGGATATGTATCTATATAGGGCTTGTAGAGGTCTCCTCGATAGCTATTGATGCTCTTATACACCTGGATACGCTTTTCTATGACGTTCCTGGCCTCGATCAATTGTTCGATCTCCTTATCCATTTGCTCCCGATGACTCTCCAGCAAGGAAATCGCGGTGTTTGTGTTTCGATTCCTGATGTGATCTCTGATGACTTCGAGCTTGATGCCGGCATTTTTCAAAAAACATATTTCGCGCAAAAAGGGGATTTGATAGGGGCTATAATATCGGTAACCTTTTTCGTCTGTTTTGATTGGGCAAAACAGACCGATCTTGTCATAAAAAATCAGTGTTTGTCTGGATATGTTATGGATCTCTGCCATTTTGCTGATTGATAAATAGTTCATACTTCCTCCTCAAAAGCCTTGGGGGTATGGACTTCACCAAAACAATAATTTTACTCCTCTAAAGGGTCACCTTCCCATGGCACAAATTTTTGATGGCAAAGGCCAAATTGCATTAAAATTTTCCCAATGACATGATGCATTTGAGCTTCGAGTGTATTTGCTCCGTTATAGAAGGTAAGCATTGGCGGTACAATCGAGCAGCCATAATCCGCTACAAGATTGAGATTGCGAAGATGGACTTTACTCAGTGGCATTTCCCGGGGAACCAAGATCACTTTTCGTCCTTCCTTCAGACAAACATCCGCTGCACGAACAAGCAAATTTGCAGCATAACCGTTGGCTATCCCTGAAAGAGTTTTCATGCTGCACGGTATAACGATCATCCCATCCGTTGTAAAGGAACCGCTGGAAATGTTGGCACCGAGATTCTTGTCGCTATGATAATAATCAGCCAGTGCTTTGATTTCCTCAATATCATAATCTGTCTCTAAAGAAAAAGTTTTTGCCGCTCCCTCAGTAATAATCAAATGGACCTCGATCCCGGATTGTTTTTTTAATGCTTTGAGCATTTCAACGCCCATCTTAACGCCGCTTGCTCCGGTTATCCCTACAATGATACGCATGATCCCAACGCTCCTTGCCGCTATATCCTATTATAATTGATTTCTTATGGGGGGCAACCTACTCAATGGGTTGCCCCCATAAGATGTACAGTTGTTTATATGTAGGTCACCCAAAGATATGTAAGAGGCATGACTAAAACCAAGGCAGGAAGCATGTTGGCAATCGGGAAAGATTTGATGCCGCTGATACGCAGGCCTGTGGCCAGCATGATCATTCCGCCGCAGGCTGTGAAATTTGCGATCATATCCGGAGTCGTCATAGGCAAAATTACCGATGCGCTTAAGAACAGAGCAAAAAGAACAGCAAATTGCGGAAGCGCGATCGTCGCAACAAGGATACCTAAAGTCGCAGCAAATATGCCTGAGGTGAAAAAGTCAAGGATCGATTTGGTGACGAGGACTGAATAATCTCCGGTCATTCCTTCATTTAACGCACCGAAGATACCGGTTCCGCTGGCACAGAAGAGAATGAAAATCGCGACAAACTTCTCCATAAAGGCACTTTTGTCCTCAGCCCCCTCTTGAGCTGAAGCCTTTTTCCCGCCAAAAAGTCTCTCCACAGGGCCTCGGACTGCCGTCGCAACCTTCTCGATGCCCTTTTCAAAATAGATCAGTTCTCCAATCGCAGTGCCAACAATCAAGGCAAGAACGACAACCGGCAGTATTTTCAATTTTAGAATATAGTTGATTCCCATACTCATAGAAGCAGCGCCAAAGGCCAAGGGTAAAGAGGTCCGAAGCCTTTCAGGGATTCTTTTGCCCAGTAAAGCTCCCAAGATGCCACCGACGAAAACCGCGCTCGAATTTACAATAACTCCAATAGGCATTTAAATATCCTCCTTCTGTTCTCGGAGAGGCCAACATGATGTTGCTGGCCTCTCCGGCACTATATCTTTCGAGTTCTGATCTATTTGCTGTAAAATCCAGGAATAAACTTTTCAACATCGACTTCCATGAATTTGGATCTTTGGAACTTATCCTTTAAGCCAAACGGTACGGTACAGTCAAAAATAGTCTTGCAGGAAATTCCTTTGTCCCGAATGCTTGGGCTATATGCCGCAATCTGAGAAGGATCCAGGGGATGACAGCGCACACCGGGAATGAAAACCGTGTCCACATCGCCTTGATATCGTGTGTTCAGCGCCCAAAGCACGTCATTGCTGTCAAAGATATCCACATCTTCATCCACCAAGATAACATGCTTTAATTCGCTGAATGCCGAAAAGGCCAAAAGCGCTGCCTGACGCTGTCTTCCTTCATCGCTGGCAATACTCTTCTTGAACTGAATGACCGCCATATATTTTCCGCCGCCGGAAGTATGCGCATAGACATTGGTCACTTTGCCAGGAAGCGCTTTTTCGACCATTTGCAAGATGCTTGCTTCGGTGGGAATCCCCGCCATGTTCACGTGTTCTTCACTGGGTCCGATACAAGTTTGCATGATGGGATTTTTCCGGTGCGTAACCGCTTTGACTTTAATAATGGGGAGTTCAGGATTGGCGCCGCCGGTGTATCCGGGAAATTCTGGCATTGCTTTGCCTGTGTTTGTGTTTTGGTCTTCACGGACTCTGATGCCTGGCAGCAATTCGCCTTCAATGACATACTCCGCATTGGCAACCGCATTTTCAGATACTGTAATACAGGGGGTCAGCTTCACAGCTTCTTGGCGGATGGCGCCAGCGATGCTTAATTCGTTAAAGCCCAGAGGCGTTGTCGGCGGTTCAAAACAAGCAGCAATCTCGATTGCGGGATCGACGCCGATACTGATCGATATGGGCAATGGTCTGCCAAGCGCTTCAGCTTTTTCCCTGAACACCCCGAGGTGGCGCGCACCAGGCACAAAGTACATTGAAATTTCGTCCTTGCTTTGAAGACAAAGGCGATGAATCGTCACGTCCGATTCCCCCGTAACAGGATCGGAGGCATAGCACATACCCATCGTAATATACGGACCCGCGTCTTCTTCTGTATTTGTAGGAGCAGGAACAAGTTTCCGAATGTCAAAGCCTTCATCCGTTGAGAGATGAACAACTTCCTGGCATTGAGCTTCGGTTTGGGGTATAACGACAGGGTCGATCGGGTTTTTAGCTGCCTGGTTAAGCAAAAATCCCAATCGGTTTTTCTCTTCCCCAAGCATCAAAGCGACACGCTCACGACTTGCCAGCAGCCCAATCAGAACACGAGAATCATCATGTCCTTTTACGTTGTTGAAAATCATCGCGGGTCCGATCTGAGTCGGGCGCATTACCGTACCACCAGCACCGACGTGGCGATAAACACCTGAGAGTTCCGCATGAGGGTCCACCATAACATTGGTTTCAACAATCTGTCCAGGGACAGACTGCAGCAGCTCGATTGCTGAACGCAAATCGGTCACTTTTGCCTTCGACATATACTTCCTCCTTTTTATTGCATTGTCACTCTCCGGATAAGCAACAATGCGCTTTGTTACGATGTAAGTCTAGTTTATATAGTGTCTATACAGTCAATAGCAAATTTCGAAAAGTTCTAAATATTTTTTCACATCATGTTTGATGAAAATATCAAGCACGAATGTGATCGTGGGACAAAACAAAAAGGCACAAGCTTTTCTGCTTGTGCCCCTTTTCAAACTGCTTCTTATGCTTCTCTAAACTGTAGATTTGGCAATTGAATGTCCTGGTACTTTGAATGATCTTGAGCTTCCTCAGCAACAGGATCATCCATCCCCGCCGTCTCCGGTTCATCCCTTTCCTCAGTCAGGAATTCCTGGATCCCATATTCCTTCTCCATCAGTATGAACTTATTGACCTCCTCATTCAACATGGCCGCCTGAGCTGAAAGCTGCTGGCTGGCAGCCGCGCTTTCCTCCGCAGTGGCTGAATTGTTCTGGACAACCGCCGAGATTTGTTCAACGCCGTTGCTGATTTGTGATATGGCCAGTGCTTGCCCTTCAGAAGCTTTATCGATCAAGTCCATGATGTCTTTGACTTTGGAGGCTTGGGTGGAAACTTCCTCCAGCGATTGGGCCGTTTTTTCCGCAAAACGGGATCCTTCTTGAACCGCCTGAATAGAGCTTTCAATCAGCGTGGTGGTTTGTTTTGCAGCGTCCGCCGATTTGATGGCCAGATTTCGGACCTCATCCGCCACCACTGCGAATCCCTTGCCTGCCATACCGGCACGAGCGGCCTCCACGGCGGCATTCAGCGCCAGGATATTGGTCTGAAAAGCAATATCGTCAATGACTTTGATGATCTTGCCGATCTGATTGGAGGTGGTGTTGATTTCACCCATGGCTTCAAGCATTTTTCCCATTTCGTGGTTGCTGGCCTCAACACCTGATGCTGCCTGATCCACATATTCCGTTGCCCTTCGGACGTTGGCTGCATTCCGGCTGACCTCATCCGACACCTCCGCGATGGAGGCAGTCAATTCCTGGATCGAACTGGCCTGTTCGGTTGCGCCTTGAGAAAGGGCCTGTGCGCCGCAGGCGACTTGGTCCGCGCCGCTGGCAACCTGTTCTGAAGCATTGTTGATTTTAGCCAAAGTTTCATTGAGTGAATCAGAAATTTGTGTCATGGCCTGTTTGATTGGGGCAAAGTCTCCATAATATTCCGCATGGATGTCCGTGGTAAGATCACCTTCGGACATTCGGGTCAAATGATCAGAGATATCCTTGATATACAGACGAAGCGTCTCGGCGGTGGCATTCATTGCTCGGCCTAACTGTCCGATTTCGTCCTCGGTATCACAGATCGTCTGTTCGGAATGGAGGTTGCCTTCGGATAAGTCTTTTGCCAGACATGCCATCTGCGTCACAGGCCGAACGATCATTTTCTTTAATATGCTGACGCTGAACAGAATGATCCCGAATCCCAGCAGAAGATTGGCTGCTACAGCCAACAGTAAAAATTTCAACTGGGTTAATTTAATATCCGCGATGGGCTTGCCGGCAAAAAACACGCCAATGGCATCCCCCTGGCTATTGATGATGGGTTGATACGCTGTATAGTACGAGGCCCCCAGCACCTCCGCGATGGCGCTGTAGTTTTGTTTCCCTTGCAAGACGACCGAGGAGATCTTTTCGGCCAATAGAGTGCCGATCTGCCGTTGATCGTCCCGGATGATGGTCGTATTGATCCGTTCATTATTCAGGAACACCGTGTAGTCGGTGCCGTTGCCTGCTTTGAGACCCTCCAGATAATCCGGGTCATCCAGTCGGTACCCCGTTGAGACAGCGCCGATGGTCTGGCCGCTGATGCTTTTGATCGGCGCTGTAGCCAAGGCCGCCATTTTGATTTCACTTCCCGCCGGTTCGGTATAGGCTGCGGTGAAGCCGGCCAAAGCCGCTTTGACGCCCATTTGGGAATCCAAAGGCTCTCCGCTCTTATGCGCACCGAGACTGGCTAAAACTTGACCTTTGGCATCATATAAAGTGATATAATCCGGTCGGGTTTCCAGGTCATTGTACGCCAGATTGAGCGCAGCATAGACGATGTTACGGTTTCCTCCCTCCACGGCTTTCTTGACATTCCCATTTTTGATGATATTCGTGGATGCGGCGGCGGCTTTGGTTTTCAGGGTTTCTGTATCGTTGATCAGGGACATGAGCGCTTGGGTCGTTTCGTTTTCAATCACCCGATTAATGGCAACGTTGCTGCCCCAATACATAAGACCGATGGCCAGCAAAGAGGTGGTGCAGATCGTGAACATTGAAATCAGATTCAGCTTGGTTTGGATTTTCTTGATTTTCATTGGTTCTCTCCTTAAGTTCTCATTTTCAAGATAATGGGTGCAAACCTCTGACTGCGATTCATAGATTATATCGTCTGATTCGATCAATAATTAATACTTAAATATATTCTGATATAAAAAAAGCGCCCATGAGGTCATGGACGCCGGAACATATTGGATTCATTCGGATTCAGCTTGCTTTTTTTCCCCGACCAAAATCCTGAAGGCAGCGGTGATCGTCTTGTGATCAGCAAGGAGTTTTTCACGGATGGCCTCAATATCCTGCTGGGCGGTCAAGGGGGTCATCTTCAGGATGTTATCCAGGAATATCGGATCGGGAGAAACTTGATAAGCCAGCCTTTCCTGACGGCAATTCTGCATTCCTGAACAGAAGCCCCGGACCACCGGGTCGTTCAGATAGGGCGGCCGGTCCGAAGGTTCATAGACTGCCCGGCGGATTTCCTGTAAATAATCATTCTCCGGAACCACTTTGATCAGAATCCCGTTTTTCTTCAGAATACGATTGAATTCGTCATAATTGGCCGGTGATAATATATTGAGCACCACATCGAACTGTTCGGGCTTCAGCGGCAAGGCAGCCAGATCCGCGACGCACCAGATCATGCTGGATGCTTGGGACGCTGCCTGATGAATGCCCTCCTTGCTGATGTCGATTCCCACCGCCACAGTCGGACCAGCATCTTTAAAGGGGTCATCCTCAGCCCGCAGCCGTTCCATACGCTGGAGGATGCCCATCAGGTGTGACCCTTCGCCGCATCCGGCATCCAGGATCCGCAGCCCATCCGGACCGTTTACTTGACGCAAGATCTCTTCCGTGATCCTGTCAAGCAACGGATCAAAGAAACCTGCGCGGCTCACTTTTTCTCTTGAGTTAAATAAAGCCTTGGAATACATGCTTTGGTCTGCGTGAGGGAGCAGGTTGAGATATCCGTTTTTGGACAGGTCGAACCGGTGGCCCCGGGCACAGACAAAACTGAATTCCTCGATTTCCATCGTTTCCCGGCAGAGGGGGCATTGGAATAAAGCTCTGGACGACTGCAGCCTGGCGGCTGCCGCATCGATTTTACGCATGGCGCCTCCTTCTATTAAAACCGGCTCAGGCGCATCACGCACCGATACCCGCCCGGTCCAGCATTTTCTTGTAAATCGCCAGCATAAATGGTTCATTGGAATACTGGGAGGCCTGGGATACCGGGATCCATTGAACCCCGCTGTTTTCCTTCGGATTGATGGCCAGAGGCTCACCTTCATCGGCAATGAGAAGGTAAGCGACGGACAAATGCAGGTGAGCGCTCACGTATTGCCCCTTCTTAAAATGTCCGTAAACCGGCAGGATATCCAACGAAAGGATTTCCTCCGTCAAGGGCCGGATGCGGAGCACCCCGGTTTCTTCGGAGGCCTCCTTCAAAGCGACCGCCAGCAGATCCGCATCCCCATCGGCGTGGCCGCCGGTCCAGGTCCATGTGTTGTAGATATTGTGGTGGACCATCAGGAACCGATTGTGGACCTCATTCAGGATCAGTCCGGAGCTTGTGATGTGGGTTACCGGATTGTCCCGTGTGAGGATCTGACGGCCATATTGCCGGATCAAATCCAGGATAATCCTGCGATCCCCGGCTTCTTGCTGATCCCTTGGAATAAATTGAGTGATCTGCGCAATGAGATGATTCATGAAAGCTTCTCCAGGCGGTTCTTGCAGCAGGTTTCAGCGTCAGCGCGTCCCAGATCATAGAGCGCTTTCAGCTGACGAAAGTCGGTTTCGAACCGCCCGATCTGTATCGGATGTACAGGAGCTATCACCACCGCCTTGCCTTCCTTTTCCAAAGACTCGAGATAAGCCAGCGTATGATTATAGATTTCGTGACGTTCTTCAAGCAGCCTCACCATGTGCGGATATTGTTTAAAGACGCTCCGGTAGATGAATGGATATTTGGATTTTGGTTTGAGATAACCGCGATGCCTGGTCAGAATCACGATCACTTTCTCGCAGCCATCCGCCATGGCCTTTCTTACAGGAATCGGATCAGATGTTCCGCCGTCCAGATACAGTCCGCCTTTGTAAGGGACGATGGGTGAGAATATCGGTATCGATGAGGATGCACGGAGTACCTTCGCATGGTGATCGATGTCTTTTTTATCAAAATATACCGGTTTTCCCGTGAGAACATCCGTAACGCCAACAATGAACTGGCATGCTTCTGCAAACATTTGTTCGTAGTCATAGGGGTCCAGTTGGTGGGGAATCGTGTCAAAAAGAAAATCCATGCCGAAAAGGGACCTTGTTTTAAGGAAGTTGCGCAGGCTGAGATACCGCGGATCCTTGAGATAGCTGGTGTTGATCCGGTAGCTTCTGCCCTTCTGTCCGGACACGTAGGACGCGCCGTTACACGCACCGGCAGACACGCCGATGACATAATCAGCCCGGATCTCCCGGTCCATGAAATAATCCAATACGCCGATGGTATAGAGGCCGCGCATGCCGCCGCCTTCCAATACCAGGCCAGTTTTGTAGGGTTTCATACCATCCGACCTTACTCTTTATACTTTTTCAGAGCAACACTTGCTCATTGATCACTAAATGAAACCAGAGGTTCAATTTATGGGCTGCTTTTTTGCAGAGCGACATCCTTCCGATGAAAATTTCGAAGTAGTACATCACAGGTGCGATGCTGGTATCGATGGTCAGATCCAAAGTGATCGCCGTCTTATCCTCGGAAATTCTCAGGACCGATTGTTCGACGGCATAATTGACCCGGTCGTGGATGTCGAAGGTTGCCTGATTTGGATTGCGCACACGGCTTCTCCGAACATCGGATTTATCCGCCAGAATCAAGGCGGCGGCCACTGGATTCACCGCCACCGCTGTGCTTTCGTCATGGTTGCCGATGGCGCTGACGATCGTGGCAATTTCCTCAGGATCCGCCCCCATGTGGTCCAGAATACGGAATGCCATCACCGCACCACTTTGAGCATGGTCGATCCGGTTGACGACATTTCCAATATCGTGGAGATATCCAGCGATTTTTGCCATTTCGACTTCTCTTTGGGAATAGCCTAAGATACTCAGAATGCTTCCTGCCTCCCGAGCGACCCTGGCCACATGAGGAAAGCTATGCTCCGTATAACCCAAAGCAATCAAGTTCTCATCAGACTTTTTGATGTAGGTCTGGATTTCCGGATTGCTCTGAACACTATCGAATGAAATCATGCTTCGATCCTTTCCTGTTGCGCTCCCTCAAAGTTACTCCGGCTCAAATGACATTATAGCATATATGGCGGCCCATCTGCCCAATTTTAATAATATTCTCAGTCATCGTTTTCATCATTGCCCGGCGTGGTCAGCCGCATCTGGCGCCAATGCCCCTTCCGCCAACGCCATAGATAGATTGCAGCCCTGAATACCTCGTCGAAAGCCATGGCCATCCAAATTCCGACCAAGCCCAACTGCAGCCGTACACCAAGAATATAGGACAAGGTGACCTCCACACCCCAGACACACAAGATGCCTGAGATGACTGGGAAACGAATGTCTCCCGCCGCTTGCAGTGAACGAATGATCACCATATTGACGGCTCGCCCAAGTTCCA
>CALMWJ010000071.1 GCA_937873525.1 uncultured Peptococcaceae bacterium
CCCAGCTGATGGACCGATTGGGGAGTCAGCCCGATGTGGGCCAAGACCGGGATCCCGGCGCCGGTCAAGGCTTGGATCAGTGCACAGCGCTCTTGGCCGCCCTCCAGCTTGACCGCCTGGGCGCCAGCTTCCTGGATCAGCCGTCCGGCGTTGGCAATGGCTTCGTCTAAGGAGCGATGATAGGATAAAAAGGGCATATCCGCCACCACAAAGGTTTGCCGGGCGCCCCGGGTCACCGCTTTGGTATGGTAGATCATATCCTCCATGGTCACCGGCAGGGTCGTGTCATAGCCCAGGACCGCCATACCCAGGGAATCCCCTACCAGGATCATCTCGATGCCTGAAGCTTCCACCAGACAGGCGCTGGGATGGTCATAGGCGGTAACCATGGTGATTTTTTCGCCGCGATGTTTCTTTTCTTTGATGGTTGATACGGTGACTTTACCGGACATTTGGATGGCCTCCCTTGCTTTGATGTAATATTTCATTCAGTTGTTCAAAGGTTGATTCCGGCAGCCCTCCGGCTTCTCTGGCCATGGACGCCGTCCGTTCCGCTAAAACGCTGTAAGCCGGCAACAGCTCCGGAAACCTCGCGTTGAGCGCCTCCAGGTGGGCGCGCACCGTTTCCGCATCTCCGCGAACGATGGGGCCAGTCAGCGCACTGGCCGGAGAAACGGCTGCCAGATTGCCCAAGGTCCCTCGCATCAGCGAAACAAGGGCAGCTCGGGCATCCTCCTCGGAAAGACCGGCTTCGGTAAAGCACCGGATCCCCATGGCGGCCAGGGTCACCAGAAAATTGGAGGCGATGCTGGCCCCTGCATGATAAAGGGCCCGGTCCATATGAGGCGGTGCGATGGCCAACCTGCATTCCAAGCAGGCCGCCAGCTCCCGGACCCATTCGATCCATTCAGGATCCCCTTCAAACATCAACGTGGAACCGGGCAGATTGGCCTGGGCCTGAGAGATATTCGCCAGACTCTGCAGTGGGTGGAGCGCGCCGGCAAACAGCCCCTGGGCCTTCAACGGCGCGAGGATTTCTGCCGATACCGACCCGCTCAGATGGAGCACCCCGCGGAGTCCGGCCTTGTCCAGCGGGACGAGGGCTCGGACCACATCCCCGATCACTTTGTCCGGCACCGCAATCAGCAAGACATCATTCTGAGATGCGGCCTCGGCCAGCGTCACGGCCGGAAAGGTCCGGCCCCCGATCAGGATCGTCCCGCCGGCCGGGTGACGGGGCACGGCTTGGATACGGTAACCCTTCTCTGCCAGCATACAGGCCAGGACTGAACCTGCTCTGCCTATCCCGATGATTCCGACACGATGCATGGATATCCCCTTTCGTGAATGCTTTAAAAACAAAAAACCTTTCGGACCGGTTGATCCGAAAGGCATTCAAAAGCAAATAGGAGAAATTAAATTTCTCGTAACCTTCCGTCTCGGTCCGGCAATCGGCTCCAAGCGGCCTATGAGTTTGTAACCGGGAATGAACATCATCGGTTCCGCCGTGGGGGCCAGTACGGTTCGCGAGGGATACCGTTTGGCATAGGCTGGCAACCATGATTTACTGCATATTGTACCACCGGGCCAGAGGGTTTGCAAGATAAATTCCGGAATGATCTTGCAGCGTCAGCGCAGCCTGACCTTTTTGCCGAAAATCAGATAGGCCTCGGCAAAGGCCAGGAGACCCAGGCAAAAGATGACCGCGTAGATGACGATCGGATACTGCCCGTTGAAGCCTTCCGGCAGGAGATGCTTGTTCAGAATCCCGCTGTAAGCCCAGATCAGCACCAAACCATAGGCGGCATCCCGGTTCGTCAGCATCACGGCGATGCCGATCACAAGGCCTGCGCCAAGGGCGACGATGGTCCAGACCGTTTCGGAAAACCCTGCCCCTTTCCAGCCCAGACTGACCAGCAGAACCGTCACGTTGGCAATGGTTGCCACAGTGATCCAGCCAAAGTAAATGCTGAATGGGATCTGCATAAAAAGGATCTCTTTTTTGGACAAGGCCGCTTTGCTGGTCTGCCGGTTGATCAGGATCAGACAAATCAGAATCACCAGCATCAGCAGGATCGTCAGAGGGATCTGCAGATAATGCCAGGCAAAGATCCACGCTGCGTTGGCCAGGGATGAAATGAAAAAAAGCGTTCCGATCATTTTGTAAGAAAGTTCCGAATCAGCCTGATTTTTGTTCAATACCGTCTGGTACAGCACCGAGCCCGCCAGCAGGAGGTAGATCAGTCCCCAGATGGCAAAGGTGGTGCCTGCCGGCGCGAAAAGATTCGGGTAGGCGTCTGAAACCGCCCCGGTATCCATACCGTTGATGGGCAGCCAGACCGCCAGCCAATTGGCCAGGATCATCACCAGATAAGTGACCGCCACCAGGATTTTCAACTTGGATCCCATAGCTTTGTTGTCCATTCCTCTCAACCTCCTCTTCATCGTCTGATATTGGATCCTTCAGCGGCTTCGGCGGGCCGGAGCAACGGTTTCAGCCGTTCTCCCGAAGCACCTTCAGCGCCTTCAGGGTGATCCATTTGGAAGGAGCGCCTTTTTTCTCGATAGGGACGAGCATCTTGCCGTTGTTTGAGTTTTCCATTTTCCAGGTGCCATCCGCCAGCCGCTTGCCGCGGATGATTTCAAGGGCGTCCGACAGCCTGGGATCGCGGATATTCAAATCATGGAAAATTTCGAGGAGTTCCAGGATGTCCGTCTGATACATCAGCGGAAAGCCGGGCTTCAGCCATCCCGGCCGTGACACCTCATGGAGGTTGTGGCTCTTTTTGTACAGGTGGTGTTTTAGGAAGTATTCCGCCAGTTCATGGAGTTTGTTCTCCGCTTCAGGGCTGCGGCGGGACGCCGGCAAGTTGGCCAAGGCTTTGAAGGTCTTTGCGGCGCCCATATGGCAGGTATGCTTTCCCCAGCACATTGGATAACGTTCGTAGGGCTCGCCCTCAGGCGCCGACCCGTCGCCGTCATCCGCCCGCTGATACCGAACGATCCAATCGATCGCTTTGCGGGTCCTTGGATCCTCAAGATAACCCAGCCGGGTCAAGGCAAAAACCATATTGCCCGTAAGGCACGGAATCACCCCGCTGGGAAGCCCGCCGCCGGTTTTGGCGCTCTCGCGGAAAGAAAAACCTCCGCTCTGGACCTCTTGGGAATGCCGCAGCATGAATTCACAGGCCTTCCGGATGCCCGGATTCGCCGGATCCGCAGCCAATTCCGCCAGGATGAGCAAGGTCCACATGGTGCCTTTATATTTGTCCAGATAGAATCGCTCCGGCACACCCCAGGAACCGTCTTCATTTTGCTGCTCCAGGATTTCCGCCACGGGGCCATGGGCCATGATGGCGCGGCAGGCTGCTCTCACATCCGGATCTCCCGGGGCTTTTCCTTGCAAAGAGGTCAAGGTGAAGAATCTGACCGAAGGATCCTTTTCTTCCAAAAGCCATTCCATCACACGATCCTGCACGGCAGCGCCTCCTTTCGCTTTACACGCCCTGCGTGCGGTGCCCATGCTTTTCTGCATAGCCGCGGCAAATTGTGAAAAAGCCTTTCATCGACTCCGTAAAATATTTATTCTTGTGGTAAATCATGCAGAATTTACGTTTGAAATCCACGCCCTCCGCCCGAAGGATCCGCAGTTCTCCGTTTTTGATCTCATTTTCCACAAGGAGCTTGGAAATGACTCCGACGCCAATCCCTCGGATCGCGGCATTTTTCAAGCTGTCCGAGCCATTGCACTCCCAAACATAGGACCAGTCGATGTCCTTGGCCGCCATGACGCTTTCAAAGAGCTCCCGGTGGCCGCTGCCCGGTTCCCGGATGATAAAGCGGACACTGCGCAGAGCATCGGGCGCAATGGTTTCCGCAGAATACAGCGGATGGCTGCGGCCGCAGACCAGGACCAGCGCATCATCCATCAGCGGCTCCGAAACGATATCCGAAGAGCGGACTGTGCCTTCCACCACGGCAAAATCCACTTCATTCTTTAAGATCATGCTTTCGATCTCTTTTGTGTTTCGGCTGACCGCCTGAACCTGGACGGCAGGAAACCCGGCGGTAAACTCCAGCACCAGCTCCGGCAGGAATTGAGCACCCGCGGTGACGCTGGCGCCGATCCGTATGAGTCCTGTCTGCTCCGGGTTTTTCATCGCCTGATCCATTTCGTCGGACAGCGCGGTCAGATGTCTTGCATAGCTTAGCAGCTTTCTGCCTGAGTCCGTAATATAAAGGCGTTTGGAAAGCCGGTCGAAAAGCTTGACCCCGTAATAGGCTTCCAAATCCGCAATGGCCTGGCTGACGGAGGGCTGAGCAATGTATAGGGCTTCGGAGGCGGCGGTCATGCTTCCCAGATCCGCAACCATTACAAAAATCCTTAAATGCCTGAGTGTCAAAGGGTCTGCCTCCTCATCGATGGATTATCCAG
>CALMWJ010000072.1 GCA_937873525.1 uncultured Peptococcaceae bacterium
GGCGCTGGGTCCTTTGCCGATCATGATATCAAGGCAAAAATCCTCCATAGCCGGATAAAGGACTTCCTCCACCGACCGGTTGAGCCGATGGATCTCGTCGATAAAAAGCACATCCATAGGCTGAAGATTGGTCAGAATCGCTGCCAAGTCCCCCGGACGCTCGATGGCTGGTCCGGAGGTGCTCCGCAATTGGGCACCCATCTCTGCCGCAATAATGTTGGCAAGCGTGGTTTTCCCCAAGCCCGGCGGTCCATAGAGCAGCACATGGTCCAATGCGTCCCGGCGGCCTCTGGCTGCCTGGATAAACACATTGAGATTATCTTTGACTTTATCCTGTCCGATATATTCTGACAGATGCGACGGGCGGATGCTGCTTTCTTCCTGCTCTTCGCCGGTCCATTGGGCGGAAACGATCCGTTCTTCCTCCATGGCTCCTCCTTGCTCCTTAATATCTTGCCAGCTGCTTCAATCCGGCCCGAATCAGTTCCTCGACCGTTGCCTCCGAGGCTCCATGGCCGGTGGGCAATGCTTTATAGGCTTCCGCGGTGGAATAACCCAGGGCCATCAAGGCCGCAATCGCCTGGCTGTGATTGTCCTCAGCCGCAGTTCCGACGGAGGAAGGCAGATTTTCAGCCGTTCCGGCCATTCCCTGATCGGGAATTTTCCCGATTTTATCTTTCAGCTCCAGAATCAACCGCTGAGCTGTCTTTTTGCCAATGCCCGATATGCTGGTCAAGGGCCCGTCATCCCCGAACAGGATGGCCTTTTTCAAAACAGGAACTGCATAGGCGGATAAAACCCCCAGGGCAAGCTTCGGACCGATCCCCGAAACCTGGATCAAGAGGTTAAAAAACGCTCGTTCTTCCTGTGACAGGAATCCATAAAGACTTAATTCATCTTCGCGCACATGAAGGTGCAGATAAACCATGGCCTGATGGCCGGCTGCCGGCAGCCGGTCCATGGTCTGACCGGACACCAGGACTCGAAAACCGATGGCTCCAGACTGGACCACAATGGATCCAGGCTGTTTGCTGATGATCTGGCCTTCCATAAAGTCTAACATAGACTACTCCTTCTTTGTGATGATTCCTCGTTCGGCAAGGACTTTTTCCCAGGTGGTCCTTTTCGGCCCAGAGCTGCGCCAGCAGGTGCTGCCTCCGAACTGGCAATGGCAGATCGCAATGGCCAGCGCATCGGCAGCATCGTCCGGCTTCGGAGTTTCTTGGAGGCTAAGGATACGCTGAACCATATACTGTACCTGCTGCTTTTCCGCGCGTCCATATCCTACCACCGCCTGTTTGACCTGCAGCGGCGTATATTCAGTGACAAGGATCCCGTGCAGTTCCGCGGCCAGCAGGACGATTCCGCGGGCTTGTCCCACGGTGATGGCTGTCGTCACATTGCGATTGAAGAATAATTCCTCAACAGCCACCACATCCGGCTGTACACGCTCCAGCATTTGATTGATTTCTTCATACAGCATGCGAAGACGTCCTGCTGGGTGCGTTTCTTTTGGAGTCCTCCAAACGCCGTAAGCAAGGGGTGAGTACCTACCGCCTTTATACTCGATGACGCCATAACCCATGATGGCTGTACCCGGATCGATCCCTAGGACGATCATCGGCGCTCCTCCCTTTCGCTGCGGATTAAAGTGCTATGACCACATATTGAAGACCTTCTTAAAACAAGCGTCCAGTCTGGCTGCAAACTGGCCGCTTGGAGTCAAGGTTTATGAAAGCTGATTGGCGATCTCGTCAGGGATATCGAAGTTGGTGAAAGTATCCTGTACGTCGTCATGGTCTTCAAGATAATCCATCAGCCGGATCAGATATTTTGCTTGTTCAAGGTCGGTAACATCCACGGTGGTATCCGGCACCATCGTGACTTCCGCTTCGCTGAATTTCAAGCCTGCCTTCTCCAGATTCTCCTTGACTTCCTGGAAGCTCTCTGACGTTGTATAAATCTGATAGCTTTCCTCGTCTTCCTGGATATCTTCAGCGCCGTTGTCGAGGACCAGCAGCATCAGGTCGTCAAAATCCAGCGCGCAGTCCTCTTTTTCGAGGGTAAGGATCCCCTTTTCCTTAAACATCCAGCCAACACAGCCGGTTTCACCCATGTTGCCGCCATTTTTTGAAAAAATATGGCGGATTTCGCCAGCTGTCCGGTTGCGGTTGTCCGTCATCGCTTTGACCATGATGGCGACGCCGCCGGGGCCATAACCCTCATAGGTCAGCTCTTCATAATCAGAACCTTCGCCGCCGCCGGCGCCTTTGTCGATGGCCCGTTTGATGTTGTCGTTGGGCATATTGGCAGCCTTTGCCTTCGCAATGGCGATTTTCAGGCGAAAATTAGCATCCGGATTGCCGCCGCCGGCCTTCGCTGCGACAATGATTTCCCGTCCCAGTTTTGTAAAGGCCGCACCCTTGGCAGCATCCTGCTTCCCTTTACGGTGCTTGATATTCACCCATTTGGAATGACCTGACATTCTTGTTCCTCCTCGATTAGGCACGATAAAATTGTTTTTTACTTCAATATTATACTTGTTTCATTACAGGGTGACAACCCCTGGCCCGGAGAATCGCCTGCATGGGCTGATCCAACTGAGCCAATCCTCTTCCTAATAAATCAAGACCGCCAAAGATAGCGGTCTTGTCTCGTTTGATATCTATAGAATTTATCTTCCAATAACCCATAATATTCAAATAGATCATCCCGATTTTTAAGGATTATTCCTTTTCACTCGATTTTTCTGCCAATAATAATTCAAGCAACGAGATTGTGATTTCTTCAGCTGCACGGCGCAGCATTTCAATGTCGTGGTGATTCGCATTCGATACGTGCACACCGGCCGTGATTACCACCGGAACTCCCATTTTTAAACACAAGCTTTGCGCCATCGGTACCCCTACGCCATCATCCTTATGCCCAAGCAAATTGATCACAGATGTCGTTTGGCTGAGACTTCCGTCCATTTTGAGACTCGGGCGCGGCTGGCAAAGTACGATCGTACCAATATGCGGCTTTTCACCGCCCCCAAGATATATATTAAGACCGTCTTCACTTTGTGTTGCAACGGCTTCAAGCGCATAGCGTCCTTGCCCTGTTTTCACTTGGCAGACCTTGAGCATACTGCTTCACTCCTTCTTTCCTTCATGTGACCGCCAGCCGGCCGGCCATCCGGTCCGGTTCTTCCTCCGGGCATCGAAGGTTATCCCATTCAGAGGCATACGCCAGCCGTTTCTCTTTCAGTTTGTAGCTTAGCGCCATCAGGCTCTCGCTGAAATGGATGTGCTCCACCGCCACATCCTCCGG
>CALMWJ010000073.1 GCA_937873525.1 uncultured Peptococcaceae bacterium
CCAGCGGCAGCGGCGATAAAGGAACCCCGGTGATCCTGATCCAGGGTTATTTCGATAACTACGCATCTTAAGACGTCTTCCTGCAACAACACAGGATGGTGTTTCAAAGACAAAAGACAGGCCTTTCAGCCTGTCTTTTGTCTTTGTCTGGAATTCAAGCGTCTTTCGTCGCCTGCATATAGGCATCCATGGCAGCCGCCACTTCTTTGGAATACGCCACAGCTTCCACCACCGTTTTCGGGCCGGTCACCACATCGCCGGAAGCGAAGATGCCTTGCCGGGTGGTGCGCCCGGACGCGTTGACCACGGCCAAGCCTTTGCGATCCACATCGAGGCCGGTGGTGGTCGAAACAATTTTATTTTTCGGTCCCTGGCTGACCGAGATGATCACTGAATCGGCCGCCACCAATTGCTGTGTGCCCGGAATGATTTTCACATGGCCATTCTCATCGATTTCCGTCGATTCGAAAACAACCCCTTGATCGGTGATCTCTACCGGCGCTTTGAAATATACAAATTCAACGCCGTCGATCATGGCGTATTCCACTTCCCGCTTTCCAGCGGCCGCCGTGCCGCGGCGGGCATAGATGCTGACGCTGCGCGCCCCTTTTCGCAAGGCTGTTCGGGCAACGTCGATGGCGGCATTGCCGGCACCGATGATCACCAGCCGCTCGCCCAGGTCATAGGAATCCGGATTTGTTAAGTAGTCGATGGCATAATGCACATGACCCAGACTCTCTCCCTTGATGTTGAGTTTATTGGGCCGCCAAACGCCGGTTCCGATAAAGATGGCTTTGTACCCGTCCCGGAAGAGATCGTCAATGGTCAGGGCACCGCCGATGGTGGTATTGGGACGGATTTTGATGCCGATGTCCAGGAGCAGCCGTTTATAACGGTCCAAAATCGTTTTGGGCAGCCTGAATTCCGGAATGCCGTAACGCATGACGCCGCCAATTTTATCTCTGGATTCAAAGAGGGTAATATCATAACCCTTTTTAGCCAGCATCACGGCAATGGTGATCCCGGCGGGGCCTGATCCGATGATGGCTGCTTTGATGCCGTTTTTCTTTATGTTCTCTTTGCTGATTTTGTCAAAGTAATTCTCTGAGATGTAATTCTCGATGCTGCTGATGTGGACCGGCGCCCCTTTTTTTCCCAGGACGCAATGGCCTTCGCACTGCTTCTCATGATCGCAGACGAGGGAGCACACCAGTGAAAGCGGATTGTTTTCAAAAACCATCGCTCCGGCTTCGGTGATGTTCCCGGATAACAGCGTCTGGATCATCTGAGGGATCGGTGTTGAGATTGGACAGCCCGTCACGCACATCGGCTTTTTGCAATTCAGGCATCTTTTGGCCTCATTGACAACATGGATCGCCATATGAACCCCCTTCTCCTGCTCTCATACGGTTTTTTCTTCATTATAAAGCAAAACGCGGCCTTCGCAAGACCATCCAGGTCCTTGAGCCAAAAAAAGACCGCTGCAAGCGCAGCGGTCTCCATGGATGTTGTGCTATTTTGCTTTTTTGAGCAGCAATTCCCAACGGGCATCCACATCACGTTGGATTTCGGCAATGAGCTCTTCGTTGCCTTTTTTGAATAGGTGTTTGAACCGGCCCTGGGTTTTGAGGAAGTCTTCGATGGGCCGTTTGTTTTTCGGCTCGTAGTTGATTTTCCAAACGTCGTTTTCAACTTCGTACAGGGGCCAGTAACAGGTTTCAACCGCCATTTTACAGATTTCCATGATGTCTTCGGTTTCATAACGCCAGCCTCTGGGGCAGGGCGCCATCACGTTCAGAAAAGCCGCGCCGGGGGTGTAGATGGCTTTTTCAGCTTTTTCATAAAGGTCCTTCAGGTTGCCGATGAAGGTGGTCTGTGCCGCATAGGGAACATGATGGGCAGCAATGATTTCGGTGAGGTCTTTGCGGTTCTGCTGTTTGCCGGCGCTTGCTTTGCCCGTGGCGGAGGTGGTGGTATCCGCGTATTTGGGCGTTGCGGAGGACCGCTGGATACCGGTGTTCATGTAAGCACCGTTGTCATAGCAGACATAAACCATATCCTGATTCCGTTCCATAGCGCCGGAAAGGGACTGGAAGCCGATGTCATAGGTGCCGCCGTCACCGCCGAAGGCGAGGAATTTGTAGTTTTGAGGAGCTTTGCCCTGAGCAGCCAGGGACCGATGCGCGGCCTCAACACCGCAAATGGTGGCGCCGGCATTTTCGAAGGCGCTATGGATAAAGGAGTCCTTCCAGGATGTATAGGGATACATGCAGGTGGATACTTCCAGACAGCATGTGGCACTGCAGATCACTGCGTGATCTTCAGGCTTAATCGCTTTCAATACCGCTCTTACCGCAATCGGGGCACCGCAGCCTGCGCACATTCTGTGTCCGCTGGCCAAACGGTCGGGGCGGTTCATAACTTCTTTAAAATTGTATGCCATGTCGATGCACCTCCTATTCTCTGATCGCCAGGTACTTGTAGGTTTCAGGGGCTTTGCCGGTCTTGACCAGCTCGGCGATTTCTTCGAAGACCTGCTTGATGTGTTCAACGCGAACGTCGCGGCCGCCGAGACCATAGATGTAATTGGCAGCCGTGATGCCGTCCACTTTGCCGTAGATGGCAGCCTTGACTTCTGCACCCAGAGGACCGCCGGCAGCAGAGAAACTATCGGTCTTGTCCATAATGGCGACGCCTTTGACCTTCTTCAGGGCAGCGACCAGCTCTTCATCGGGGAAGGGGCGGAAAACTCTGACCTTGATCAGGCCGGCTTTGACCCCGGCATTTCTCAGTTCATCAACGGCTTCCTTGCCGGCACCGGCGGAAGATCCAATGATGATGACTGCGTATTCCGCATCGTCCATACGATATTCTTCAAGCATATCGTATTTGCGACCGGTCATGGCTTCGAATTCTTTTGCAATTTCCTTGATGGCCTTGCGGGCATTTTTCATGGCTTCGGTCTGGGCCTTTTTGTGCTCCATGTAGTACTGGGGCGTGTCATAGGGGCCGACCGCAAGAATTTCATCAGGATTCAGCAGGTATTTTTCAGGTTTGTATTCACCAACGAAGGCTTTGACCTTGTCGGTTTCGATGAGCTCCAGTCTTTCCACCGCATGGCTGGTGATAAAGCCGTCCTGGCAGGCCATGACCGGCAGTTTCACGTCCTTGTGCTCGCCGATGCGGACGCACTGGATGAAGTTGTCATAGGCTTCCTGGGCGTTTTCAGCGTAGATCTGCAGCCAGCCGGCATCCCGGGCGCCCATGGAGTCGCTGTGGTCGTTGTTGATGTTGATGGGGCCGGAAAGGGCCCGGTTGACCACCGCCATGGTGATCGGCAGCCGGTTGGATGCTGCGATATACAGCATTTCGAACATGTAAGCCAGTCCGCAGGAAGAGGTTGCCGTCATGCTTCTGGCGCCGGCGGCTTCCGAACCGATACAAGCGGACATGGAGCTGTGCTCGGATTCAACAGGCACATACACCGTCGTCATTTCGCCATTGGCGATGTATTGAGAAATAAACTGAGGTATTTCAGTCGACGGAGTGATGGGATAGGCCGCCACCACGTCGGGATTGATTTGCTTGATCGCAAAGGATACTGCTTCGTTACCGGACAATCTTTCATTAATAGCCATCGTGATCCCTCCTATTCTCCTTCTTTTACGAATTCAATCGCGTCAAAGGGGCAGACTTTTGCACAAATGCCGCAGCCTTTGCAATGGTCGAGGTCGAAATCAAGCCGTTTGCCGTCGACCACAGGAATCGCACAGTCAGGACAGACCGGAACACAAAGCAGACACTGTTTGCACTTTTCTTCGATGAATTTAGGGGTTACGGTGCGCCAGTCGCCGGTTTTGAATTCGGCGGAATTACCGGATGCGTAAATGTTACCGCCCGGCGTCAGATCCTGCCATTTGGTTTCAGGGTTGATGTTTTTCATCAGATTATCCTTCATAGACCTTGACCTCCTCCAATGCCATGCTGAGCGCCTTCATGTTGCCTTCGACAACTTCGGGCTTGGTGGCGAATTTATGTTTGAAAGAAGCTCTCATGTTTTCCAGAAAAAGCTTTTCGTCCATGACTTTGCTGGCATGGACCACTGCGGCAAGCATCGGGGTGTTGGGGATGTTCTTGCCGATGCATTCAAGGGAGACTTTTGCGGCGTCGATCGTGTAGATCTTGCCTTTGTAGCCTTTCAGCAAAGGAAGCAGCTCCTTGGGATCCTTTTTGGTATTGATGATGATGGCGCCCTCCGGTTTCAGACCGGCGGTCACGTCTACGGATTCCAGCAGGGTTTCGTCCACCACGGCCACAAAATCGGGTTCATAGATGTTGGAATGGACGCGCAGAGGCTCATCGCTCAGTCTGTTGTAGGCGGTGATGGGAGCTCCCATTCTTTCCGGGCCATATTCAGGAAAACCCTGGATATACATCCCTGTGCTGAAAGCTACGTCCGCCAGAAGCAGCGAAGCCGTCTTGGCCCCCTGACCGCCTCTGCCATGCCAACGTATCTCTGTCAGTTTTTTCATCTTGTTACTCCTCTCTTACATGTAAAATACTTTGCCCCGCCGAGGGCTAAAAAATCAACCGTCAAGGCCCGGTGCAGATCCATATCCTATCGTCTGCCCACCCATCCGGGTCTCAACAAGTTTACACCCAAACAAAGCTATTATAGCATGTTCAATTTTATTTTTGCAAGGCATTTGCCAATCATATGCTGATCCACGGCTGTATACATTCGACATCCGGAATTAAAAAGGGGGCCGGCGGCGAAAGCCTTCACTGCTTTGCCGACGGCCCGGGGATGCTATTGTCTGCGCCCGACTTCAAAGGCGCGAAGATTCATATCCACCAGCTTGTCTTTGACCGTTTTCCGGATGGCATCAAGCCATCGTTCCTCGGGAAATTCCAGATGGCGGGACAGGATGCCCAGCAGGACCACATTGGCAGCTCTGGCATCCCCTTGTTCCAAAGCAAGGGCCGATGCAGCGGATGCCTTGACCTGGGCGCCCATGGCGCCGGCTTCCTCGACGATGTCTTTTGGATATTGGGCATTGCCGGCGATCACCGGCATGGGCAGCATCTGCTGCTGATTGACGATGAGAAGCCCGTCTTTTTTCAGGTAGGGCAGATAACGCAAGGCTTCCAGCTCTTCGAAAGCCATAATCACATCCGCGTTCCCTGCAGCCACCAGGGGAGAATAGATCTTCTGGCCATACCGCACGTGGGTCACCACGCTGCCACCCCTCTGGGACATGCCATGGATCTCGGATTGTTTCACATCATAGCCTGCGGATTTCGCAACCTCTCCCAGGATCTTGCTGGCCAAGACGGTGCCCTGGCCGCCGACGCCGGCAATCAGAATGTTGACGGGGTTATCTTTAGTCATGGTTTTCACCTGCCTCTTGAATGGCATTTTTGGGGCACACCTGCGGACAAAGACCGCAGCCGACACAAACCAGCGGATCGATATGAGCCTTGCCGCCGTTAACCGAGATGGCCGGGCAGCCAAGCTTCAGGCAAGCTTTGCAGCCGATGCATGCTGCCGCGTCAACGACAAAAGCGGGTTTTTTCAAGCGCACATAAAGAGCGCAAGGACGACGGACGATGACCACCGAAACCTCCGGCGCCGCAAGCTCCTCCCGGAGGACTTGCTCGCAGTGCTTCAAATCAAAGGGGTCCACCACCTGGATCCTGTTCACCCCGATACTCTCCACCAATTTTTCAATGGAGATCTTCGGGGCGGGCATGCCCTTCACGTCTTTTCCGGTGCCCGGATTATCCTGGTGCCCGGTCATGGCCGTAATGCTGTTGTCAAGGATCAGAACGGTTCCGAAACCTTTATTGTAAACAAGGTCGACCAAGCCGGTGATTCCGGAATGGAAAAAGGTGGAGTCGCCGATGACCGCCACGCATTTGCGGGCGAATTCTTCTCCTCGGGCCAGCTCCATCCCGAAGGCGCCGGTAATGCTGGCGCCCATGCAGATGGTGGTGTCCAGGCATCCGAAGGGCGGCGCCGACCCCAGAGCGTAACAGCCGATGTCCCCGGAAACATGCAGCCCCATTTTCTTAAGGGTGTAGAAAATTCCCCGATGGCCGCAGCCTGGGCATAGGATAGGTGGTCTCACGGGCAGGGCTTGCGCGGAGGCAAAGGACCTCTCAAATGGTTTGATGTCCAAGGCCTTGCGGAGAATCTCCTCGCTGAGCTCTCCTTCCCGGGGAATGATGTCTTTACCGGAAACGGCGACGCCCATGGCTTTGATCTGGGTCTCCAGGACCGGTTCCAGTTCTTCTACCACGATGACCCGCTCCACCTGGGCGGCAAATGTCCGTATCAGCTTTTCATTGAGAGGCCACAGAAGGCCCAGTTTGAGGAAGGATGCCTCCGGCATGATCTCTTTCAAGTACTGATAGCTGATGCCGGCGGTAATGAAGCCGATCCGCCGGTCGCCCAGCTCCACCCGGTTCAGGCTGGTCTCGGCTGCGAATTCCGTCAGAGCCTTGCGGCGCGCCTCCACCACCGTGTGGCGCCCTTTGGCATTGGCGGGGGTCATGACATATTTCGCCGGATTTTTTTCATAATCCTTTACCACCATGTCCTGGGGCTCTCCGATCTTCACCAGACTCTTGGCATGGTTGACCCGGGTGGTGGTGCGCAGGATCACCGGCGTATCGAACCGCTCGCTCAGCTCCAGGGCTTGCATGGTAAAATCCTTGGCTTCCTGGCTGTCGCTGGGTTCCAGGACGGGGATCTTGGCGAGCAGGCCAAAGTAACGGTTGTCCTGTTCATTCTGTGAACTATGCATCTCCGGATCGTCGGCCGATACCAGCACCATGCCGCCGTTAACGCCGGTGTAGCTGAAGGTCAGCAACGGGTCCGCCGCCACATTGACGCCCACATGCTTCATCGCAGCCAAAGCCCGTGCTCCGGCAATGGAAGCGCCGATACAGACTTCCAGCGCCACTTTTTCGTTGGGGGCCCATTGGGACTGGATGCGCTGGTAGTGTGCGACGTTTTCCAGGATTTCCGTACTGGGTGTGCCCGGATAGGCCGCAGCGACTTTAACGCCGGCTTCGTATGCACCTCTGGCAATGGCTTCATTACCAGACAACAATTCATACTGGTCCATTCTTTCACTCCCTCATTTCAGGTTGCTTCATAAAAGGTTTCCTAATATTTATAACATTTGGCGGCAGAGCCTGTCCAGTCTTTGCCATGTATACACATCTGCTGCGCTCAGAGCCTTTGGAGATCCAGCGCATCGAGGCCATAGGTGCTGATGATCTTGATCAGCTTGCCCGGATAGTTGGAGTCGGTGGCGTATCCGCAGCGGCGCAGGGCATAGGCACCCCAAGTGCTGTTGAACATCACTTCGGTATAGGGCACATAACGGTCTCTCGTCAGCAGCAGGCTGTTGTGGTCATCCCAGCTTTCTCTGATGTTTTGATAAGCTCTGAATTTCGCATCGATGCGGTATTTGGTGCCGTAGTACTCTTCCCAGGTGTTGGAGAGGACCGAGCCGGCGGGTCCGGCGCCTTTGATCCCGAATAAATTGTACGACATTTGTCCTGAGTATTTATCCACCGGAAGACTTTGGCCCCAGCCCGATTCCAGCACCGCCTGGGCAACCTGCAAAGCGGCCGACATGCCGTTTTCCTTCTGAGTGGCCAAGGCCAGCGGTGTGATGTAACTGATGAAGAGATCTTTCTCTGCCACGGGCCGGGCTGAATAGAGCGTGCCCAGATAGATTTTGACCGTTACCGGCTCCGAGGTGATGGTCATGCCCTCTTCCGTCACCGCCGTTGCCTGAATGATCCGGGTGCCCTCATTGATCGTCTGGGGGGTCCAGCTGACCGTCTGGGCCGCATCGGCGACCGTCCCCAGCGTCTTCTTCGTTCCGTTGAAAGGATTCTTTACCATAAAGGAAACGGTTTGCAGTGGCACATTGGAAATGGCGCTCAAATCAATGGCTCCGGTGACCACCTCATCCGGTCCGACGCCCTTAAGGATCAGGCCGGGGGTTTTGGGTACGGTGGCCGTTAAGGGTGCGCTGGTATACGCTTTGCCTGCCGGCGTCGTGACCTTGACATAGATGTCCCAGGTGCCTGCCATATCCGGACCGGGAAACCATACGAAGTCCCCGTAAGGCAATTCTTTCAGCAGCACCGTTTCTCCGGTGCCAGCGCGCCTTGCCCAATACTGGGTGGCGGTCACATCAAAATTCCTCGTGATGGAAAGGGTCACCGGTATTTTGCCCACATTGGCCGAGTCGAACTTTTTGAGGCTGATGCTGTCGGGGGCTTTTTCCACCGCCACCGTCACGGGGATGGCTTCGCTGAAATGCTGGCCGCCGGCGCCATCGGCAGTGATTGCCCGAATCTCCATTGGCCCGTTGTAAGCAAGGGTCGGCACAAAGGTGTAGGTGCCCATCGGATCTACCGCCTGGGACTGCGTCGCCTGGCCGGTGGTCAGATTTTTGAATTCATAGGCCACTGATTCAGCTGCAAAATTGGCCCTGCAGCTGAGATCGATGCTGCCGTTGATGGTCTGATTGGCCTTCAAGCCTGCCATGGTAACCTGCGGCGTGACCTGAACATCGACGGTAACTGCCGTCCCGGCAAGGAAATTCCCTTGGGCATCACATACGGCAGCCGCAATGATCCGACTGCCCTGGGCGGCAGGATCGGGCGCCCACCGTGCGACGCCCTGCGCCGTCGAGCTGCGGGCGACCACCTTGCCGGTGCCGGTTTCGGCATCCAGCATGAGGTAACGCACCTGGGCTGCACCGGCCGGCACGCCGCCCAGATATTCGATGGTCAAAGGCAACGTTCCGGTCACGGTCCGGCCGTTGGTCAGGCCGTTGATGCTGACGCTGGAAAACAGGGTCTTCTGAACTTTTTCGTCAGAATCCACATGGACGCTGCGGTCAATGTTGTCCCAATCCACCGAAATTCCCAGGGCATTGCCCACCAGCCGCAAGGGCACATAGGTCCGGCCGTCGATGATTTGGGAAGGCACATCGCAGACGTCATAGGTTTTTTGTCCATCATCCTCGTAACAGACCAGCCGGTTGTCTGCCCACAGCGTCACATTCTGTCCTTCCGTGTTGTTCACTTGGATGGTGCGGTTCGTCTCATCCCAGTTCACTTGGGCGCCTAACTCCTCGGAAATCATGCGGATCGGGACCAGGGTGCGGCCGGATTGCAGCCGAGGCGCGGGATCCATCGACACCCTTTTGCCATCGATCATGACGGAGATGCGGTCAGAGGCGGCCATAACCGGGGAAACCGGCAATATCATAAAAAAACTTGATACCGTCAAAAGTCCGGCCAAGGTGCTGCTGATCCAGCGGCGTCCTTTTTCATTGATCTTTCTCATGGTAAGTCTCCTTATCTTCGAATTTTATCCGATTTATTATACCATAGCCTGAACTGCTATTTTCCCCAAAACTCTGATATAATCATTTATTAACGGAATGTTCAAGAACTGTTCACGTTTGGAACCAAAAAGGATGAGGGATATGAAAACACACCTTTTGCGGCAGACCTTGCGCCGCTCTGCTGCGGTTTTGGTTGTATGCGCTGTTTTTATCGCAGGTCTGATGCCGGCGTCTCTTTTCGCCGCTCCGGAAACCGCCGGGCCGTCTCTTATCGGGGCGGCGGGCGGCTTTGAAAAGCATGAAACGGTTTATGTGGATGTGGACTATGAAGGCTCCCCCACGGTGGTGATCGTCAGCGACTGGCTGAAAAACCTTGAGCACCGGCCTGTGCTTCTGGACCGCTCCGACCTTGTAAAAGTCAAGAATATCAAGCAGGGCGCTGCCCCTGAATGGCGGGAGGATCAGCAGCTTCTTTGGAAGCCCGAGAACGGAGGCGACATTTTCTATCAGGGAAACAGCAGCAAAGCGCCGCCGGTCAGCATGAAAATCACCTACGAACTCGACGGCTCGCCCGTCCCTCCCGCTGAGCTGGCCGGCAAAAGCGGCCATGTGCGGATCCTTGTCAAATACACCAACCACCTTTCCCGCCGGGTCTCCGTCAAGGGTGTTTCCACGGTGATCTTTTCTCCCTTTACCATGCTCACCATGGTCAATCTGCCGGAAAACAAATTCTCGAACATAAAAACCGAAAATGCCAAGCTGCTGGCCTTGGGCGGCGGCGGCACGCTGGTGGGCTACTCCTGCCCGGGCCTTAAAGAAACCCTGCAAGCCAGTGATGATTTTACGGATATGAAGGATTGGTTCAGCTTCAGCGCCGACGTCAAGGAATTTGAATTGGACAGCATCACCACCCTTGTGACGCCGGAATTGGTCATGGAGGACATGCTGAAAAGTCTGGATCAAATGGATACTTTGCTGGAAAGCTTAGATGAATTGGCCGAAGCCAGCGGGGAATTGGCGGAAGGCAGCGACGACCTGACGGAAGGACTGGAATCCCTGGCCGACGGGATTCGGACTTACCTGGACGGCGTCGGTCAATTGGGCGATGGAATCTTCCAGATCCGGGACCAGCTGCCGGCGCTGACCGAGGGTATGGAGGACTTGCTGGAAGGCTCCGATCAGCTGAGCGCCGCAGCCTTGGAAATGGCGGATGGAATCCATGATGCCCGCAAAGACATCCCCGGTATGACCGAGGGCATCGAGGATCTGATGGACGGCATGGCTTCCCTGTCGTCTGGTCTGGATGATATGATCCTTCAGCTGAGCACAGGTCTCCCTGACCCGTCATCGCTTTCGGCTTTGAGCTATATGGTGGATATCGCCTTGGCGAGACAGACCGGTGTCGAGCCGGGCACCACAAACCGGGTGCTCCATCCGGAAAATCCCGCGGATCCGGACACCATCATTTACGCTCTGCTGGGCCAGTATAAAACCGACATCCTTCCCTGGATGGGATCCCTGCCGGCCCTGGTGGAGGGCCTGACGGCCATGCGCGAAGGGATCGACGAAGCCCGGGCAGGCCTGAGGGCTTTGCGGGACGGCAGCATCTCTTTGGAGGAAGGATTGAGGCAGATGGAGGATGGCATGGTCCAGCTTCATGCCGGTCAGCAGGCTTTAACCGAAGGCCTGGCTGAGATCACCGATGGCAGCCAGGGACTGGAAGAAGGCTTCCATGAGCTGGCCCAAGGCACCGAGGAATTGCTGGATCAGCAAGGGCAGCTGTCCGACGGGGCTGGAGAGGCCGCGGACGGCTCCAGGGAATTCACAGAGAATTACTGGAAATTCCATCAGGAGGGTATCCTTCAGCTGCAGTCAGAACTCAAGGATGAATTTGCCGGGATGTCGGACCGCAGGGATGCCATGGAGGCCATGGGAGAACAATATACGAGTTTCACCATGCTCCCAGAAGGCGTCACCGGCAGCGTCAAATTTGTGTTCCAGACGCCGGCCTTGACCCTGGAAAAGATCATTCTTCCCC
>CALMWJ010000074.1 GCA_937873525.1 uncultured Peptococcaceae bacterium
TATGCAGAGCTGAAGGCGGCAGGGCTGGAAATCCAATTCGTGGCCACCGGCAGCACGCCCACGTTTATGGCGGATGGCGAAGATGATCTTATCAATACGCTGCGCCCGGGCAATTATGTGTTTTATGACCAAACCCAGATCCGGATCATGGAGGTCCCGGAGCGTCAATGCGCTCTGACGGTTTTGGCGACGGTCGTCGCCAACCCCTCAGAAGACCTTTTGATGATCGATGCCGGCAGCAAATGTCTGGCGTTGGATCAAGGGGCCCATGGAACCTCGGCGGCGGCGGATTATGGCAGGATCCTCGGGCATCCGGAGCTGTCGCTTTTCAGTCTTTCCGAAGAGGTGGGGAGGATTCGGATCCATGGGCATACGGACGTGAGGGTGGGAGACCAAGTGCGGATCATTCCGAATCACGCCTGCCCGGTGGCCAATTTGGCGGACCGGCTGCTGCTGGTCCGGGAGGACCGGGTCATCGATACTTGCCCGGTGGATATGAAGATGAGAAACAACCAGGACCTTTAAGACGCGAACAAGCCGTATGGAATGATCAATCCATACGGCTTGTTTTATGGTTATGAATGGTCTGCCCTGAAAAATCAGGTGCTGAACAGCAATTCGGAATAGGTGGGCATGGGCCAGTGTTCCTTTGCCACAATCAGTTCCAGACGATCGACGGGCGCACGGAGCGCATCCATGGCCGGAACCACTTGTTTGCGGCAGGCTTGGGCATGCAGCAGGGGGTCTTTTATGGAAGACACGGTCTGAAGGGCCTGATCCAGGTCTTCGATGGCGGCGGCCGTGATGGATGTATCCGCGGATAGCTTCTTTAAAAGACTTTCTTCGGCGGAGACATCCAAGTCCAGGGCACAAGCCCGTTTGCTGAGCAGGGCTTGGCTGATTTGCTCGCCGAAACCGATCAAGGCCGGCAGAATCTCCTGACGGGCCATGTCCAGCATGGTCAGGGCTTCCATATGAATGATCTTGGAGTAGCTTTCGATCAATGTGTCTACTCGGAATTTCAGCTCTTGTTCCGTGAAAATCTTATGCTTCACAAACAAGGCCATGTTTTTGGGATCCGCAAAGCGGGGCAGCGCGTCAATGGCCGAGGGATAGTTGGGCAGGCCGCGCCGGGCAGCCTCCTCCACCCAGGCCTGGGAATAGTTGTTGCCGTTAAACAAGATGCGTTTGTGATTCTTGATGGTTCGGCGGATCAGCGCGTTGAGGGCGGCACGGAAGTCTTCGGCCTTTTCCAGCTCATCAGCGAACTGCTCCAGAACCTCGGCAACGATGGTGTTGAGGATGAAGTTGACGCCGGCGATAGAAGAGCCGGAGCCGGTCATGCGGAATTCGAATTTGTTTCCGGTAAAGGCGAAGGGCGAGGTGCGGTTCCGGTCCGTGGTATCTTTTGGCAGCTTGGGCAGGGCAGAGACCCCGATTTCCAGAAAGCCGCCCAGGGTTGCCTTATTGGGAATGCCGGTTTCAATGGCGTCGAGAATGCCGGTCAGTTCGTCTCCCAGGAAAATCGACACAATGGCCGGCGGTGCTTCGAAGCCGCCCAACCGGTGGTCATTTCCTGCAGTGGCCACAGCCACCCGCATCAGATCGCAATAATCGTCCACGGCTTTAACCACGGCACAGATGAACAGCAGGAACTGGGCGTTTTCTTCGGGCGAATCGCCGGGCTCCAGCAGGTTCTGGCCGTCGTCCGTGGACATGGACCAGTTGTTGTGTTTTCCGGAACCATTGATGCCCGCAAAGGGTTTCTCATGGAGCAGACAGGCCATATTGTGGCGGAGCGCCACTTTTTTCATGTATTCCATGGTCAGCTGGTTATGGTCTGTGGCGATGTTGGAGTTGGTGAAAATGGGCGCCAGCTCATGCTGGGCCGGCGCCACTTCGTTATGCTCGGTTTTGGCATAAATCCCTAGCTTCCACAGCTCCTCGTCCAGCTCTTGCATAAAGGCGGCAACCCGGGGCTTCAGAGTGCCGAAATAATGATCTTCCAGCTCCTGGCCTTTGCACGGCTTGGCGCCGAAAAGGGTCCGTCCGGTCACTTTCAGGTCTTTGCGCTGGTTGAACAGCGACAGGTCCACCAGGAAATATTCCTGCTCCGGGCCGACGGTGGTATGGACATGGACGGCGGGATTGCCGAAAAGACGCAGGATCCTGAGAGCCTGGCGGTTGATGGTCTCGATGGACCGGAGAAGTGGTGTTTTTTTGTCCAGCGTCTGGCCGCCGTAGGAGCAGAACGCCGTTGGAATGCATAGGGTTTTGTCTTTGACGAATGCATAAGCAGTCGGGTCCCAGGCGGTGTAGCCTCGAGCCTCGAAGGTGCTTCTAAGGCCGCCGGAAGGGAAGGAGGAGGCGTCCGGCTCACCCTTGACCAGTGATTTGCCGGAGAAGTCCATAATGACTTTGCCGGAACCCACCGGGGTGATGAAGGCATCATGCTTTTCCGCAGTAATGCCGGTCATCGGCTGGAACCAATGGGTGTAGTGGGTGGCGCCTTTTTCCAAAGCCCAGTCCTTCATGGCGTTGGCAACCACATCGGCCACATTTTCATCCAAAGGGAGGCTTTCTTCCATGGTCTTTTTCAAAGACTGGTAGATGTGCTTTGGCAGTCGGTCCTGCATGACGGAATCATTGAAAACCTGGGATCCAAAAAGAGCGGTAATATCCTTGACGGCACTTTCCATGGGAATTCCTCCATTCATCTTTGTTTCGCAGAAGGACAGGGTTGCCTTAAAAAAACTATCCATCGATGATAATTTATTGTATCATAATACAGAAACCCATACAATTTTGACAAAGGGGCATAAGGATGTATACGATTCAAATTATGAAGCTTGACCCGGATGCGCTGCTGCCCAGCAAGGCCCATCCCACGGACGCGGGCTATGATCTGTTTGCAGCGGAGGCCGTCACGGTGCAGCCGGGGGAAAGCGCCCTGGTGGGGACAGGCATCGCCATGGCTTTGCCCGCCGCCACGGAGGCCCAGGTCAGACCCCGCAGCGGCATTGCCCTGAAGCATCAGGTGACGGTGCTGAATGCGCCCGGAACCATCGACGCGGATTACCGGGGAGAGGTCAAAGTGATCCTGATCAATCACGGCCGTTCACCGTTCCAAATCGAAAAGGGGATGAAGATTGCCCAGATGGTGATTGCTCCGGTGCTGCCCACAAGCTTAGCGGAAGTGCCTGAACTGAACGAAACCGTCCGGGGTGAAGGCGGATTTGGCTCCAGCGGGATGTGACCGCCGGAGCCAAATATTTTGATGGGATGCCATCATGCCGGATTATTGGTTGGCGGAGGAAGCATAGTCCTGCCGAAGGATGGCCTCATCCAAGGCAAACATGATATGGCCGGTTTCGTAGGGGGATCCCTCGACGCTGATATAGATTTTCTCGATCTCAGGCATGTTCTTAAAGTAAGCCCAGAATAAATTCTCAATCAGGGCGGCTTCGGTGCCGCTGCCGTAATTGCCGTAGATGCTTTGGGTGAAATCCATATGCAGGGTGCCAGCATCCAGCGTGATCGCCTTAGCGGTGATGGGATCCCCGCCCAGCACAGGAAGCTTGAAAACCGTATTGTAAGCCTCCAGGACGGTGCCCAGATGGGTGACCGCGCCGGCCGGGATGTCGTAGGGATAGGAAAGGGTCTTGTCGGCTGCTGTATCGTAGCCTTTCAGGACGATGGTTTTTTCTTGAAAGGTGTATGCGGAGAAAGGTGTGGTTTCGGCCGGCTGACTCCCTGCAGCGGTGCCGCTGTCGCCAGAGGGTGCTCCGGTGGCCGCCGTGCTTTGGGATGCGGCGGGACCGGTGATTTTGACGCCGCAGCCGGAAAGCAGTATGCCGGCCAGGAACAGGCAGACCAGACCGACCGTCACGGGGCAATGGCCCGGTAATAGCGGATGTTTCATTTTCAGTCCTCCCAACGGCTTATCGGCAAAACTTTTCGATGTAATGGTCGATGGCCTTCTGGATGATTTCGATGGCCGTGTCAGCGCCTTTGGTCTCCTCAATGGCGGTATCTTTGCCTTCCAGCGCTTTATAGACCTTGAAGAAGTGGGACATTTCATCGAAGATATGCCTGGGCAGCTGGCTGATGTCCGTATAGGTATTATAGACAGGATCTTTGAAAGGAATGGCAATGATCTTTTCGTCGGAATAGCCGTTATCCATCATGGTGATGACACCGATAGGATAGCAGTGGACCAAGGCCAGGGGGTGGATCGCCTCCGAGCAAAGGACCAGCACATCCAAGGGGTCCAGGTCGTCGGCATAGGTCCGGGGAATGAAACCGTAGTTGGCCGGATAATGGGTGGAGGTATAAAGGATCCGGTCAAGCATGATGAAGCCGGTTTCCTTGTCCAGTTCATACTTCGTTTTGTCGCCTTTGGTGATTTCGATCACCGCATAAAAGTCATTGGCGGAAATGCGTTTCGGAGAAATATCATGCCAGATGTTCATGGAATGCCCCCTATCATTGGATGTAATCTTAAAATTCATCTTACCACTAACCCGATCGGTTGAAAAGAAAAACCGCTTCTAATTAAGAAGCGGTTTGGTTATTATTCGGTAAGGATTACAGTTCGTTCTAGAACAGGGGAACGACGGCGCCCTGATATTTTTCTTCGATGAATTGTTTACAGGTGTCGCTTTTCAGGGCTTCCACCAGAGCTTTGATGTTTTCGTTATTTTCATCGCCGGTCCGGACGGCAATGATGTTGCCGAAGGTCTGGGCTGCGACGGAATCCTTATCTTCAGACATCAAGGCGTCGGAAGCTTTCAGGCCGGCGAGGATGGCGTAGTTGCCGTTGATGATGCCCATGGCCACGTCCGGCAGCGCACGGCTGACCTGGGCGGCTTCCAGTTCCTGGATCTTGATATTTTTGGGATTTTCGACGATATCCAGCACCGTGGCCTGCAGTCCGGCATCTTCTTTGACCTTGATCAGGCCGGCCTGTTCCAGCAGAAGCAGGGCGCGGGCTTCGTTGGTGGCGTCGTTGGGGACTGCGATGGTGGCGCCGTCCTGGAGGTCTGCCAGGCTTTTGACCTGACCGGCATAAATGCCCATGGGCTCATAGTGGATGGCGGCGGCAGAACTCAGCTTGGTGCCATTTTTGGCGTTGAAGTCTT
>CALMWJ010000075.1 GCA_937873525.1 uncultured Peptococcaceae bacterium
TATTCAACAGAAATAAGTTCTGAAATTCAAGCCAGACAAGGCCTGAAGATTCGTTTAAGTATAATTTTCGGGTAATGCTTGACTCTATAGCTGCAATAGACATCAGAATGAGCTTAACTGAAATATCGATAGGAGGCTTCCGTATGAATGAACAGAATTTTTCTCCCGCCACTGAATTGCTATATAAAGGAAGAGTCGTTAAAGGGATGGATTTCAACAAGCCTGAAGCCTTTCCCTTATTTGCAGTCACTGCCTTTACCATGAACAGCCTGTCCGAAGTCCGGGAGGCTTACAAATCTAAATACACCTATGTCAGAACCGGCAATCCTGACCGTGATGCCCTGTCCGAGGTCGTCTCCTTTCTAGAAGGCGGTGAAAAGTCACTGATTTTCTCCTCCGGGATGGGCGCCATTACAACCACCATGATGACCTTGCTGCAACCCGGTGACCATGTGGTTTGCAACCGCAACATTTATGGCGAAACCTTTGATGTCATGACCAAGCTTCTCCCAAAATTCGGCATCCAATCCGACTTGGTGGATTTCGACGACCTCAGCAATGTTAAAAAGGCGGTGAAACCCAATACGAAGATGATCTATGCCGAGGTTCTAGCCAATCCTTCGATGAATGTGGCAGATATCCCGGCCCTGGCGAAGATTGCCCATGACAACGGCGCCCTGCTGATGATCGACAACACCTTCACGACCGCCATTGCAGTCAAACCTATTGCGTTGGGTGCGGATATCGTGATCAACAGCATGACTAAATTCATGAACGGCCACAGCGATGCCATCTGCGGATCGATCACCTCGACGGCGGAAATCATCGATGCAATCCATCCGGTGCGCATGCTGACCGGCACTCCCGGTGATCCCTTCGCGGCGTGGATGATGCTGCGCGGCATCGGCACCATCGACCTTCGTCTTAAAAAACAGATGGCAAATGCTGCCATACTGGCCAAAGCCCTTGAAAACAATCCTTATGTCCTGAAGGTCAACCATCCGAGCTTGGAAAGCTTCCCCCAACATGATCTGGCCCTAAAAATTTTCAAGTCCAACGACACCATGACCGGCATGCTGAGCTTCGTTGTCCCGGAAGATATGGATAAAATCGATGAATTCATGCTGAAGCTCAATTTTGCCCACTATGCCACCACCTTAGGCGGACTGCGCAGCACCTTGAATCATCCCGTCACCTCCTCCCACAGCCACATGCCGGATGAAGATCGCAGGAAAATGGGGGTTACGCCAGGCATGTTCCGCCTTTCAGTGGGTATTGAAGATGCAGAAGACCTGATTGCCGATTTCACGCAAGCTTTGGAGGTTTTTAAGAAATAACAAATTTAAAGCTTTTGCTGATGCTTTATGATGATCTATGGCCTTGCCGCAATCCGATCAGCGATTGTCCGCGAGCCATGATCGCCGACCTTTCCGACTTAAAAAAGCAAGCAGAGCGGCGTCATGCTGCTCTGCTTGCTTTTTACGTTTCGAAGTCCGGAGCGATGTCAGTTCATGCCTTGCGGCCGCTTTTGACCTTGCAGATCGTCTGGGTCATGGTCCCCATGGGGCAGTACACACACCAGGATCTGGGCTTGAAGAAGAACATGGTGATCAGCCCCAACAGGGTCGAGGTCAGCATCAGGCTGTAGAAACCAAAGGCAAACTGTGCCATCGCGGGATGGACCGATGTCACCGTGTGGGCCCAGTGCCAGGGCAGCTTCCAGGTCCACAGCAGCGTCACCACCTGCTTCAGCTCGCTGGCTCCTGCAAAAACCAACCAAGTGGAATAAAGCAGGTTACCGAACATGGCAAGAAAGAAAATCAGAAACCCATAGCGGAACCAGGGACTGCGGATAAAAGGCAAGATATCTCTCTTTCTGGATAGGTTGAACCGATTCCCCAGAAGATCAAAAAGCTGACCCCGGCCGCAATACACGTTGCAATAGGCTTTATTTCCCTTGATCACGGCAATCAGCAAAGGGATCAGAAAGCAGAGCATGCCCAGCCATGCAAAGAGGATGTTCACAAAACCCAGGACGATATAAAGTGAAGAGAATATCCAAAGATAGTCATACCATTTCTTCTTTTGTTCCATTACGCGCCAGCCTCCATTCTGATCACAGAGGCAGAGCACACTGTTCTGCAGCGGCCGCAGCCGATGCAGGTCTTATGGCACACCCTCGCAAAGGCTCCATGGATGATTTGAATCGCCTTCAGAGGGCAGGCTTTCAAGCAGCTTCCGCACGCAACACACTCGGAGTGCAAAACCACCGCTCTTCTCTTCGGTTTCATTTTTCCGGTATGAATTGTTTTTCTGTTTTCCAAGGCGGTCTCCTGTTCCGGCAATCTCGTCATTGCCTGCTGTTTTTTCACACCAAGCTATCATAACGGACCACCCGGACTTTTTTCAGTGATAATGTCACATAAGGCAGCTTCGTCGTCATCATCTGAGACAGGGATTGAAATCGGTTATGGATTATGCTATATTTAATTTATAAGGGAGTAGTCAACGCTTGGGGCGTAACGAAGTCAACATACTGGAAACCAAAGTTTCCTGGCTTTGTTTTAAATGATGAGACTTATCTGCGGAAAGCGGATAGGTCTCTTTTTTATTCTCCCGGATAAAAAGGAGGATTTACTGTGAATTTTCTGGAATTGTTTGTCATCGCTGTGGGTTTGTCCATGGATGCCTTTGCGGCTTCCGTCTGCAAAGGTCTTTCCGTACAAAAAGTCAGTGCGGTTCAGGCCGGTACCGTCGGGGTCTATTTCGGAGGTTTCCAGGCGCTCATGCCCCTAATCGGCTATTTTATCGGCTCGCGTTTCCAAGGCCTGATCACCCGGTTTGACCACTGGGTGGCCTTCCTGCTTTTGGGAATGATTGGCTATGCCATGATCAAGGAATCCAGAAGCGGTGAGGAGAATCTCAATGGTTCCTTCGATCGTAAAACCATGCTGACCTTAGCTGTGGCCACCAGCATCGACGCCTTGGTCATCGGCATTACCTTTGCCGCTCTGAAGGCCAACATTTTTCAGGCCGTCGGTCTGATTGGCGTCACCACCTTTGCGTTTTCCTGGGCAGGCATCCACATCGGAAACTTGTTTGGGTCAAGATACAAATCCGTCGCAGAGATCTTCGGCGGTTCAGTTCTGATCCTGTTGGGTGCAAAAATTCTGGTTCAGCATCTGATGGCAGGCTAAATGGGTCCCTGCGGGCTTGCTGCATGACAATAGACCTCCATGGAGCCAATGCAGTACACCTCAAACGTTAGACCATAAAGTATAACGTTTGAAGATTCAGAACACAAAGGTCATGGAGGTCTTTTCGTTCCATATAGATCCCGTTTAATAGATTTTGAAAATCGATACCGCTTTTTTAGCGATCTTATAGAAGGGCGTCTCCAATTCTTT
>CALMWJ010000076.1 GCA_937873525.1 uncultured Peptococcaceae bacterium
ACGGGGACTTTTTGCGGCGGCCGCAAAAAGTCCCCGTCCCCTGCTGCGGCAAGCCGCAGCCAAAAAGGATGCAAGCCCTATACAATCTCTGCGATGCACGCTCTAGGTCGATCGATCGCTATGTCCCTGACCTGCGGGCGACGCATTAAAGCAACCGTTTACATTATAGCATAGGACCGACCAGACTGATCAGAAAGCTGAACACAGCCAGCGTGACCAGGCAAAATTTCCAGTTCATCGCGATGGATACCGTCCAGTTGCTCTTCCCGGTATTGCCCGCCAGAATCAAAGAAGTTGCAGAGAAGGGTGATGCCAGGATCGTGATCAGCCAACCGAAGATAATGGCCAGGCAGAAGGTATAATTATCCAATCCCAAAGAGGCCGGGGCCAGCGCCGCCACCATGGCGGTTCCGGTGGCCGCCGGATGGATGCCTGCCAAAGAGGGCAGGATCATCAGCAGGATCAGCGCCCCCACCATCAGCGCCGGATAGGTGATCAGCCATTCAGGCAGAAGCTTGGGGATCATGGCCCCCACGCCGGAAACCTCCATGGCCTTCCCCAAAAAGCCGGCGGCCGCATAGAGGGCCACCTGGCTCTGCACTTTGATCAAGGAAATATTATAGAATTTGACCAACCCTTTCCGATATCCCGTCCAATGCTTCTGCAGGGCGGCGGACAGCAGCGGGAAAATTAATGCGGCCACCGGAACGATCAGCATCAGGTCCCAGCCGGTGGCTTTATCCAACAGGATGATCGTCCCGATCATAGCGGCAGCCAGCATCAGCATGGTGATGATTTTGCGCCAGCGGATCCGGGTATCGCTTTCCGGAACCAGCTTCCGGTACCGGTCCGGATGCTGGCGGGTTTCCATGTACAAACCGGCAATGCTGATGCTATTAAAAATGATTGTAAATACAATGGCGATGGGCACAACGGTGGTCCACTTCACATCCGGATAGGCACTGTATACGATGACCGAAGCCCAGGCGGGAGACCAGAAGCCGGAGGAATTGTAACCCCGGGAGAGGGCTTTCAGAAAGGGTCCTTCGGCCTCATACAATTTTTGGAAAGGGTTCAGCAGGTCATAGATGATGATGATCGCGCCTACGCCCACCAGTACCCCAAGAAGATGGGCGCTCACCATGGTCAGCACGCAAAAGCTGATCAGATTCTGCATTTTGACCTGGGCCAGCGCCTTCAGGTCGCTTTGGTAGTCTTCGTAAAAAAACGGCGCCGACAACATGGGGGCGCATATCAGCAGGGTTGCCAGATTGGCATTTTTCAGCAAGGCGAACAGCCACTGCTTCGCCGTTGCACCGGAAATCACCAGCAGAATGCCGCCAATGAGGAACATGCCCAGAATCACCCGGCGGGTCAGCGCATCCATCCTTGGAACGGACCAGGCGATCACGAAGAGCATAATAACGCAGGCAAGGATCTGCAGCGGCAGGAGCTCAACAAAATAGTTGACTAACCGCATCCCTGCAAATAGGATGACCAAAATCTTCAGCAAGCCCTTCAGTCGTTGGTCTTGAGCTAAAGCATTCATCTTCCATTCCCCTTTGCTTATTTTTTCAATAAGTGAAGGATACCACCTTGCTTCCCTTCATGAACTAGTATATATTGAAACTGGTTTTATCAAAAGGGCCGATTCCTCGTTTTTTCATGGGTACAGTTATGGGCGGTGACGTGATGATTTTTTTGGACAAAACCCGCGAAGAACCTTTTTATTCTCAGATTTATACCCAGCTCAAAGAGGATATTCTCAACGGCGCCTTCCCTGTGGGCAGCAAACTGCCTTCCACCCGGGCATTGGCCCGGGATTTGGCCGTGGGAAGAAACACCGTGGAAAATGCCTATCTTCAGCTGGCCCTGGAAGGCTATGTGACGGCAAAACAAGGTTCCGGCTATCAGGTGAATTCCTTTGACGGGATCACCCTATCCCATGAGAACAGACACAGCAGCAGAACCTCCGTCCCAGTTGCCGCTGAACGCCGGGAACCGGCATCGGATGGCCATGGGCCGGCAACCGGCAGCGTTTACGACTTCCAGTATATCGGCATGATGGGGGACGCCTTCCCGTTCAAGGTCTGGCGCAAACATCTGAATGAAGCCTTATGCCGTATCGAGGCCCAGGACTATGCGGTTTATCCGGAGCTTCAGGGAGAGTCCGAACTGCGGCAGGCGCTGGCCGCCTATCTCCGTGCCGCCCGCGGCGTGATCTGCGAGCCCTCCCAGGTGGTGGTTACCTCTGGCCATAACTATTCCCTGGACATTATTGCCCGGCTCATGCCCCATGACCGTTACATCCTGGCCATGGAGAATCCCGGCTGTGAAAGCGGACGGGTCGTTTTTGAAAACAACCACTATCAGATCATCCCGGTCCCTGTGGATCAGGACGGCATCATGGTCAGTGAACTGAAAAAAACCAAAGCCTGTTTGGCTTATGTGACGCCCTCCCATCAATTCCCCACCGGCAGCGTCATGCCGGTAAAGCGGCGTCTTGAACTGCTTGAATGGGCGGCTGACCAGGAAGGCTACATCATCGAAGACGATTATGACAGCGATCTAAGGTATAATTCAAAGCCGATCCCCTCGCTCCAGTCGTTGGATCAGAACCGCCGGACGATTTATACCGGCACCTTTTCCAAATCCTTTTCACCCAGCATGCGGGTGGCCTACCTGGTGCTGCCGCAGGCGCTTTGTGAAAAATACCGGCAATGCTTCAGAAATTATCGCTGCACGGTCCCCCTGATGGTCCAATTCGCATTGGCCGATTTTATACGAAGCCGAGGCTTCGAGCAGCATCTGAACCGGCGGCGGCATCTCTGCAAACGACGCTATGAAAGACTGGTGGCGTCGGTCCACCGCCATTTTGGCGGCAAGGCCGAGATCATCGGTGAAAATGCCGGCATCCATATTCTGCTTCGCATCCCGGGCGCCTCGGATCAGCAAAGCCTGATCCGGCAGGCGGCGGAGGCAGGAATCCGGGTCTATCCCGCCGACGTGTATTACCTGGAAGGCACCATCGCGCCTCAGGATACGCTTTTATTAGGCTTCGGAAATCTCCAGGAGGATGCCATCGACGGTGCGGTCGCCGCCTTGGCCAAGGCCTACTTGAAAGGAGCCATGCCCCGTGTCTGATCATCGCAAACCCTTGCCCCCCATCCTGGCGGCAGCTTTGGAGATCAAGGATGAAATCGTTTCCCTGCGGCGGACGATCCATCAGAATCCCGAGCTGGGAAAACAAGAGTTCCAGACTTCAAAGCTGGTTGAAGCATACCTTCAATCCCTGAACCTTGAAACGCGCCACGTGGCGGGAACCGGAATCGTCGGCCTGCTGAGAGGCGCCCGCCCGGGTAAAACCGTGGCCTTCCGTGCGGATATGGACGCTTTGCCGATTCAGGAAATGAACCCGGTCAGCTATCGGTCAAAGAATCCGGGGATCATGCACGCCTGCGGCCACGATGCCCACACTGCCGCGCTGCTGGGCGCCGCTAAGCTCCTGGCCGCCCGCCGAGAAGCGCTTAGCGGCAACGTGAAATTCTTCTTTCAGCCCAATGAAGAGCAGGAAGGCGGCGCCAAGGACATGATCCAGGCCGGCTGCATGGAGGATCCGAAGGTGGATGCCGTTTTCGGCTGCCATGTGGCACCGGACCTTCCCGCAGGAAAAATTGCGGTCTCATACGGAATATGCTACGCCGCATCCAATCCTTTCCTGGTCGAAATCCATGGGAAAGCCAGCCATGGCGCGGAGCCCCACCTGGGCATTGATGCCATTGTGGCAGGCGCTCACATCGTCGCAGCCTTGCAGACTCTGGTCAGCAGAACCCTGGATCCCGTGGAACCTGCGGTGGTTACGGTGGGCTCCTTCCATGGCGGCACCTGCATGAACGTCATCGCCGACGCGGTCCGTTTGGAGGGCATGATCCGCACCTTGGAACCAGCTACCCGGGAACGTCTCAAGGAAAAATTCCGAGAGACCGTGCAGGGAATCGGCAGTGCCATGGGCGCTAAAATCGATATCCGCATCGATGAAGGCTTTCCGGCCATGATCACCGATCCGGCGATGACTGACTCTCTCAAAGCCGTCGCCGGCACAATTCTTGGCCAGGAGAATGTGCTGGTCAGCAAGCATCCCACTATGGGTACGGAGGATTTCGCTTATTTCCTGCAGAAAGCTCCCGGCACCTTCTTTCAGCTTGGCGCAGGCGATCCTTTAAACAGCTTTGAGCGCCCGCTCCACAACGGGTATTTCGATGTCGACGAACACGCCCTGCCCCTGGCGGCGGCGATCCATGCTCAGACAGCGCTTGACTTTTTGTCGTCATAAATCAAAGAAGCCAGGGTCACTGCAATGGCTGTTGATCTACGGCCCATTCTGATCTCTTGGATGTCCGCTCTGCACCTTGCCCCACGCAAAACGGCGCTGCTCCTGGCAGCGCCGTTTTTTAATTTTATCCCCGTTCGTGATTCGCCTTCTTTATCTTTCGAATTCAATTTCGGTCTTGATTTGCATCAATTCATTGAAGAAAGCTTTGGGCACAAACGTTCTGCCGTCTCTGATTTCCGGCGCCTTTTCCAAGACATATCTCATTTTTTGAACGCCATAATCGAAGCTTCCAATGTTCATGGTATAAGTCTGTGCGCCTTGCACAAGATCCACTCGCTTGGCATGACCGGTCCAGTGAACTTCAAACCCTAAGGCCTCTGCAATGGGTTTAAGCGGAAGCATATCCTCCCTATCTTCGGCGCTTTGTCCGTCATAGCCGCTCTCCGCTTGGCATCCTGTGATTTGTTCCCACTCCGGAAGCAGGACGATCTTATCCGCGATCATTTGCGCCGGCAAACTGAGGGTCATGATTTCGGACCAACAA
>CALMWJ010000077.1 GCA_937873525.1 uncultured Peptococcaceae bacterium
TTGATGAAGCGGCGATTGGGCTTGCGGGTCAGATAATGGCCCAGAAGGCTTCCGACCCAATAATTAAGGCTGTCGCCCAGAAGGGCGCAGCACGCCACGACCACCCAGAGCAGGGGATAGCTGAAGCTTTGGGAGGCAGCCAGGGCAGCGGACATGAATATGACCGTATCACCCGGCAGAAAGGGCATGAAGAAGCCTGGCTCCATGAAAACCAGCATGCCGACAAGGCCGTAGGCCGCCAGAGGATAGGTCCCGATGATCAGCTCCAGATAACGGTCCAGGTGCAGGAACAGAAGAAGAAATTGCTGCAGATCCGAAAACATATCGACGTCAAATACCTCCAAAATACGTTGCTAAAAATTCAAATCCCTCCAGGCCGGCAGACCTCCGGCGGAATGGGCGGATGTGATGGCTTTGATGATGGCCCGTTCCACGGCAATGGCCGCCATCTCACCGGCGGCATCCACGGATCCCGGAAGATCGCCGGTGGACAGGGCGAACAACGCGTCGCCATCCAGAGTGCCATGGACCGGACGGATGGCTCTGGCCATCCCATTGTGTCCCATGGACGCGATCTTGGTTAGCTGGGCTTTCGTGAAACGGCCGTTGCAGGCGATCACGCCGATGGTGGTGTTTCGGCCTTGCTGAAAGGGGAGGATATCCTCTTCCGCAGACCCTGGAACGTTTTGCGTCGAGGCCAAGGCAAGAAGATGTTCTCTGGAATTGACAAATCCCGAATGATCATGGTTGAGCATGCCGGCCAGGATGCGGCCGTTTTCCAGGACGTCCCCGATGGCATTGACCGCCACCAAGGCGCCCACCGTAAAGCCATTGGCAAGCATGCAGGAGGCGGAGCCGATTCCGGACTTCATGGCGTGACCAGCCCCCAGCATTTTGCCGATGGAGGCGCCTGTGCCGGCGCCGACGCAGCCCAGTTCAAGGGAATCGGATGAAGCGCCGAGGCAGGCGGCATAGCCCATGGCCTTGTCCGGACGAATATCGGACCGGCCTACCGTCAGATCGAAAAGGATGGCTTCTGTGACGAGGGGGACTTTGGCGACGCCCACGTCGAAACCGATCCCTTGGGATTCCAAATAATCCATCACGCCGCCGGCGGCATCCAGGCCATAAGCAGAGCCGCCTGCCAGAACCACGGCATGGATCTGCTCCATCGTGGCAAGAGGATCCAGCAGGGCGGTTTCCCGGGTGCCGGAACCGCCGCCGCGGATGTCGACGCCGGCGGCCGCCCCGCGGGGTGCCAGGACGACGGTGACTCCCGTTAAGGCAGCCGTATCCTGGGCATGGCCAACCTGCAGATTGCCGGCATCGAGGATGGTGTCCGTTTTTCCGGGTGCGTACATGCAC
>CALMWJ010000078.1 GCA_937873525.1 uncultured Peptococcaceae bacterium
ACGACTGTCTCTGTGTCGGAAAGCTGTTCCACAAAATGGGTGGGGATGCCTTCGATTTCCAGAAGCTTCATCAGATGGTTGGTCACCTGGTTGTTGATAGAGCCTTTGCCCAGAATGGTGCCTTTCTTCTTGCCGTCGAAGGCGGTGGCATCGTCCTTGTAATCGACGATATATTTTTCCGGGTCGCTGGTGGCAAAAACTTTCTTGGCCTTGCCTTCATATAACTGCTGCAATTTTTGCATATTCAGACCTCCGCTCACATAGTATTCTTGAAACAACATTATAGCATCATTTCTTCGAAAAAAAAAGAAGACCGAAAGTATACAAGCAAAGGGGATAGCATGCTATAATATGGAACAATGCGAGAAAATCGCGACAATGTTTTGGATGAATGGAGGGATCCCATGGCGGAGTTTCCGATGGATGCCAAGGAAAGGCTGCTGCACTGGCTGCGCGGCGTTTGGCTGCTCCCGGTCGGCGGGCTCATGGCGGCGGGGGCGCTGTTGTACCGGCCTTACGGCAGGGATATGCAGTTTTTGATGAATTTTTTGCCGATTCTGGGAGGAATTTTGCTGCTTTTAGGTTTGGCGCAATGGCGGCTGAAACGCAAACACCGGCGGGGCGGTTTGCTGTGGACGGCTTATTATTCGGCTGTGGTGCTCTTGATCTTATGGGCCTGTACTGTGGCAATGGTCACGGGTACGTTGCTGGCGGAGGCTGAAAAGAATCCCACGGTGGTCGGGGCCGACGTGGTGCTGGTGGGGGCGGAGCTCTCGGCAGAACATGACACGGCGATCCTGGACAGCCGTGTCAAGCCGACGGCGGAATATCTCAAGCAATACCCGCAGACCCGCGCGATCCTTTGCGGCGGCGCGGCGAAGGGTGAGAGCCTGACGACGGCGCAATATATGAGGGAGGCGCTGGTGGCGCAGGGCATCGAGGCGGACCGCCTGATCCTGGAAGAGGCCTCCCAGACGGTACGGGAAGCGGTGCAGAATGCCAAACCGCTGGTGGAAGCGCTTCAAGGCGGCACGCAGCAGTACCCGGTGGGCTTGATTTCGAACGAATTCCAGCTGTACCGGGCCCGGAAATACGCGGAGCAGGAAGGGTTGGAGGCGGCGAAAATGTGCATCAAAACGCCCTTGGTGAGGATGCTGACCTTCAATTTTATTTTGCGTGAGTATTTCAAAGTGATTCCTTTTTGGCTTGGATTTTGACCGAGTTTTGAAAACGAAAAATGGCGGAAAATAAGGGGATGGGGCGTTTGCTCTGTCCCTTTTTTGCGGCCGCCGCAGCTTTTGGGGTTTTTGGGGGACGGGGACTTTTTGCGGCGCTCGCAAAAAGTCCCCGTCCCCCAAAGACCCCAAAAGCACCCAAATTTAAAACACGATTCGCAGATTCCCGCCATAGGACCACCACAGCACGCTGGCACCGATCTCGTTGGAAATAAACCGCAGCGGCACCAGCATCCGCCCGCCGATCACATAGGGCTTATGCTCGCTGTCGCCGATGGGCAAGCCTTCCTTCAGGTAAAAGACCTGGCTGCCGTAGGTGATGGTGGTCATATTGAGGGCGCTGCTCCAGCTGACCGTAGCGCCCATGGCCTCAAAAATCGCCCGGGCAGGCACCATGGTGATGCCTTGCACCAGCATGGGCGCCGCACTTAGGTTGGTGATGGTTCCGTCGGAAGCCGTCATGGTGGTGGAATTCAGGGTCAGGTCCAGCCAGCGGACCTCCTTGGGCCGGGTCCCAAGACCGTAGCGGCCGCTGCTGTCAAGGCGATAGCTGAAGCTGCCGTTGACCGGGTTATAGGCGCCCCCAAGCAGTACCAGCCCGTTGCCGTCATCCTTGAAGGCCGTAAGGTGATTCAAGTCCCAGGTGCTCAGGACCTGATTCTTGAGAAAAAGGGTAACCGCAGCCGGCGCGCCGATCAGCAAGGGCTTGGTGTCATCGCCGGGGATTTGCAGCCGGGCGTCAAATTCAAAATCTCTGTAAATCAGAGAGCTGATATCCTTTGAAATAAATCGGCCCGGACTGAAGCCTGTGGGTCGCAGCTCGCAGGAGGACAGGGTCAGGAGCACCGAGGCCGAGGGGTAAGGCACGGCTTGCCGGATCAAGGCTTTCAGTCCGTCGCTGTCCAGGGCAAGGCTGCCGAAATCCTGGGCTAGGATGAGCTTTTTATCGGTTTCGGCCAGCTGGGCCAGGAGGCCGGGGCTGAAGCTGGCGGTTCCGCCCGTGAAACGGCTCATGTCCACCAGGGCATTGAGGCTGCGCCCCGCCAAAGCATTTTCGATGGCCCCATCGCCGTTATCCCAGGGATGGGTCTCAAGGCGCTCGGCGGCGGATTGCCAGACGGTGACCGGAAGCTTGGTTTTATAAAAGGTTTGGCCGGCTTCATCATATTGCTGCTGCATATAATCCGAGAGGAGAAGCTGAAGCGTCAGCGCCTCCGTTCCCGTTGCGTTGGCCTCCAGCAGGAAGCGGTATTCCTGGCGGGACAGCTTCAGCACCTCACTGCCTCTGGATAGGGAGGCCGTCACCATGTCGGCGGGGACCGGGTTGTTGGGATTGGTGGACGAATATATATTCACAAAAGGCACCACGGCCTGGCCTCCGGAATAGAGGGACAGGTAGGTCACCTCCTTGACCAGCAGGCTGGCGGGCCGGATCGTGCCGGCTTCACAGATGAAGTTGCCGCTGTAAGTGACGGTGCGGTCGCTGGGGCTGGGGATTTTGTTTTTCAAAAAATTGTTGTCCAGCTGCACAAAGTCAACCCCCAGGGGCAAGGCCAGGGCCAAAGGGGAAGCCAGGGCGTTGTTGCGGAGGTCCAGCTGCTTAAGGGCCTCCGGCCAATGGACGGCGCTGGCCTCCTTCAAGGCATTGTGGGCCAGGGATAGATTTTTGATTTTGTCAGGGAACACGACGCCGTTGAGATTCGTCATTTTATTGTAGTCCGCGGTGAGGCTGGTAAGCTCAGTGAAATATTCGATGCCCTTCAGGCTGGAAATGCTTTTGCCGGTCAGGTCCAGACCGGTGATGTCAAAGGCCGGATCGTCCGAGGAAATGGGCAGGACCAGGGGCTGGCTCAGGATGCTGTTGAGAGCGGACAAGAGACTGGGGCTGAAATTGGCCTCGGCCAAGGTATCCGCCGCTTGCAGGGCCCCGGGATGTACCCCCAAGGCCAGCAGAAAGCAGCCGATCAGCAGCAGGGAAAGCATTCGGCGGAGCTGCCGCGGGCGATGGCGATGCGGATGGCTGAAAAAACGATGGTCTGCGGTGGACATGGGGCACCTCCCTTCCTTTGCGGATCTCTGCGAAACTGCCTAAGCATCATGACAAGACATGCCGACAAACTCATTGTATAATAGTGGAAATCATTTTGATAGGGCTTCCAAAAAAGGTAACAAAATGTTCAAAGATAGTTCACATTGCCCGGGTTTCATTCGGTTTGCCACGGATATGTTTAGGTGGTACAATATATTAGTTAGAATGGGTACGGATCCAATGGGGCCGGGTACAGCGGCCATATAAGGAAAGCGGGTGTCAAATGGTATTTGACTTTTTAAAAAATATACTCGATACGAATGCCAAAGAAGTGAAACGCCTCTCAAAACGGGCGGCGGAGATCAATGCCTTCGAGCCGGCCATCCAGGCTTTGACCGATGACCAGCTGCGGGGCAAGACCCCTTGGTTCAAGGAACGGCTGGCGCAGGGAGCCACCCTGGAGGACCTGTTGCCGGAAGCCTTTGCGGTGGTCCGGGAAGCCTCCCGACGGGTCTTGGGCATGCGCCACTTCGATGTGCAGCTCATCGGCGGCATCGTGCTCCATGAGGGAAACATCGCCGAGATGAAGACCGGCGAAGGCAAGACCCTGGTGGCCACCCTGCCGGCATACCTCAACGCGCTGAGAGGCCAAGGCGTCCATGTGGTGACGGTCAACGATTATCTGGCCCGCCGCGACTCGGAATGGATGGGTCAAATCTATTCGTTCCTGGGACTTTCCGTAGGGCTGATCGTCCATGGCCTGGACGCCGCCCAGCGGAAACAGGCTTACGCTGCCGACATCACCTACGGCACCAACAACGAATACGGCTTCGATTATCTGCGGGACAATATGGTCTTTCGGCCGGAGCATATGGTCCAGCGGCCGCTGCACTATGCCATCGTGGACGAAGTGGACAGCATCCTGATCGACGAAGCCCGCACGCCACTGATCATTTCCGGCCAGGGCGAAAAGCCCAAGGCCCTTTATCAGCAGGTGGCGGCCGTCATCCCCCGGCTCCGTCCGGAGCAGGACTATACTCTGGACGAGAAGGCCAAACGGGCCAGCCTCACGGAAGAGGGCGTGGCCAAGGTTGAAAAGCTCCTCAATGTGGACAATCTTTATGACGACGCCAACATGGAGATCTCCCATCATGTAAACCAGGCTCTCCATGCCCATGCGCTGATGAAGCGGGACGTGGACTACGTGGTGAAGGACGGCGAGGTCATCATTGTCGACGAGTTCACCGGACGGCTGATGTTCGGCCGCCGTTACAGTGAAGGCCTGCACCAGGCCATTGAAGCCAAGGAAGGGGTCCGGGTGGAAAAGGAATCCCAGACCCTGGCCTCCGTCACCTTCCAGAATTACTTCCGCATGTACGACAAGCTGTCCGGCATGACCGGCACCGCCATGACGGAAGAAGAGGAATTCCGTAAAATCTACAAGCTCAACGTGGTGGTGATCCCTCCCAACATGCCCCTGGCCCGCAAGGACATGAGCGATGTGATCTACCGGACGGAACAGGGCAAGTTTGCCGCCGCGGTGGAGGATATTGCCAAACGCCATGCCGCCGGCCAGCCGGTGCTGGTGGGCACCATTTCCATCGAAAAATCCGAATTGCTCAGCCGCCAGCTTCAGCTGAAGGGAATCCCCCATCAGGTGCTGAACGCCAAGTTCCACGAACGGGAGGCGGCCATCGTGGCTCAGGCCGGACGGAAAGGGTCTGTGACCGTTTCCACCAACATGGCCGGCCGCGGCACGGACATCCTGCTGGGGGGCAACGCCGAATTCATGGTCAAGCAGCAGATGCTGGCAGAAGGCCTTTCCCTCGAGGTGGTGGAGCTGGCCGCCAGCCACAACCCGCTGTATGAAGATGAGCATGTTGAAGCGCGGCGCCATTTCCAGACCCTGTACGCCGCTGCCAAGGCAGAAACGGATCGGGAGCATGAGGCGGTGGTGGCCATGGGCGGCCTCCATATCATTGGCACGGAACGGCACGAGAGCCGCCGGATCGACAACCAGCTGCGGGGCCGCGCCGGCCGTCAGGGCGACCCGGGCTCCAGCCAGTTCTACATTTCCCTTGACGATGATCTGATGCGACTGTTCGGCTCCGACAACATGGCCAGCATCATGGACCGGTTGGGGATGGATGACGAGATTCCCATCGAAAACGCCATGGTGAGCCGGGCTTTGGAAAACGCCCAGCGCCGCGTGGAAGCGCGGAACTTTGATATGCGTAAAAGTGTGCTGGAATATGACGATGTCATGAATGAGCAGCGGAAAATCATCTACGCCCAGCGTCGGCAGGTGCTGCAGGGCGAAAACATCCGCGGCACCATCGAAGCCATGATCACCGATGTGGTGGCGGCGGCCACGGACCGCTTTGCGGGCGCCCAGCGCTATGTGGAGGAATGGGACCTGGAGGGTCTTCTGGAATATGCCCACCTGCATTTCCTGCCCACACGGACCATCACGGCGGAGGATCTGGCCAAGATGGATCCTTCCGAGGCCCGGGAAACGCTGCTGAACAACGCCATGATCGCCTACGACGACAAAGAAAAATCCATCGGCAGCGAAACCATGCGGGAGCTGGAGCGGATCATCACCCTGCGGGTGGTGGACAGCAAGTGGATGGAACATCTGGACGCCATGGACCAGATGCGCCAGGGCATCGGCCTGCGGGCTTACGGCCAGCGGGATCCCTTGGTGGAGTACCGGCATGAAGCTTTTGATATGTTCAGCGAGATGATCAAGGAGATCCAGGAAGAGATCGTCCGCTATGTGTATTTTGTGACGGTGGCCGAGCGGCCCCAGGAACGGAAGGACCTGGTGGAAAACCGCAGCGGAGAAGCCGAGGCGGCAGCCCATAAGCCGGCGGTCAGCCACAAGGTCGGACGTAATGACCTCTGCCCCTGCGGCAGCGGTAAAAAGTATAAGAAGTGCTGCGGCAAAGACGAGTAGGGGCTTTTGGGGGACGGTGACTTTTTGCGGTCGCCGCAAAAAGTCACCGTCCCCTTTGTGCGGCCCCCGCACAAAAGGGACAGAGCAACACAATGGGATCGAAGATGATTTCAGGTATAGGCGCCATTTTTCAGATTGGGCCTTAGAAAAAGGAGGATACCCCATGACAGCAGAAATCCGTCGGGATTTAGACGAAACCCGTTCCACCATCAACGACCTCAGGAGGTCTCTTTGACATCCCTGGCAAAATGAAGCTGGCTTCCGAACTGGAAGCCCAGATGAGCCGGCCCGATTTTTGGGACGATATGGCCAACGCCAACAAAATCGCCAAAAAACTCTCTCCCCTGAAAAAAGTCATCGAGGAATTCAAAACCCTGGAGACCGCCTGGGAGGACAGCAACGCGGCTTATGAGCTGTCGGAAGAGGACCCCGCCTACGAAAAGGAGGCGGAGTCCATGCTGGAGGACTTGGGCAAGAAGCTGGACCACATGGAGATCCAGGTGCTTTTCTCCGATCCCTACGACGATTCCAATGCCATTCTTTCCCTGCACCCCGGCGCCGGCGGCACCGAGTCCCAGGACTGGGCCGAGATGCTGCTTCGCATGTACATGCGCTGGGCGGAGCGGCAGGGCTTTGCCGTGGAAACCCTGGACTACCTGCCCGGGGACGAAGCGGGGATCAAGAGCGTGACGCTGTTGATCAAAGGGGAAAAAGCCTACGGCTACCTCAAAGCCGAGAAGGGCATCCACCGACTGGTCCGGATCTCCCCCTTCGATTCCTCCGGCCGTCGTCACACCTCCTTTGCGGCGGTGGACATCCTGCCTGAGATCAGCGAGGAATCGGCAGAGGCCATCGTCCTCAATCCGGATGAACTGAAGATCGACACCTACCGTTCCGGCGGCGCCGGCGGACAGCACGTCAATAAAACCGACTCGGCGGTCCGTATCACCCACCTTCCCACAGGGATCGTGGTCCAGTGCCAAAGCGAACGTTCCCAGATTTCCAACCGGGCTTCGGCGGAAAAGATCCTGAAAGCCAAATTGCTGGTCCGCCGCCGCCAGGAACAGGAGCAGGAGCTGGCCAGCATCCGGGGCGAGCAGCAGGACATTGCCTGGGGCAGCCAGATCCGGTCTTACGTGTTCCACCCCTACAGCCTGGTCAAGGACCACCGCACCAAGGCGGAAAACGGCAATGTGCAGAGCGTGATGGACGGCGACATCACCGGCTTCATGGAAGCCTGGCTGAAGGCCAAAGCCGCCGGCACGGCCCTGGCTGCGTCCGAAGACGAAGATCTATAAGGTTGATTTTTTGCAGAATGCAAATGGGCCCTGCCGGGCGATGCACGGCATGGGCCCTGGCAGCAAAGCCGCAATAAGCGGCAATCCACAGAGCAGCAGCATTTATGTTAAGGAGGCATAACACATTGTCACAGCTTGAAATGGGAAGGCAGCAATGGACCGGCCCTGCCGGCCAATTTCCCCTGGCCGACATCGCGCGGCAGCTGCGCAGAGACGTGATCAACATGGTTTGGGCAGCCAAATCCGGACATCCCGGCGGCTCTCTCTCCAGCACGGATATCCTGACGTATCTTTTTTATCATGAAATGAACCTGGATCCCCAGCAGCCCGACTGGCCGGACCGGGACCGTTTTGTCCTGTCCAAGGGGCATGCGGCGCCGATCCTCTATGCCGCGCTGGCTCGCCGGGGCTATTTCGATCCGGAGGAGCTGTCCACCCTGCGGCAGCAGGGCAGCCGTCTCCAGGGGCATCCCCATTACGGGTCTCTGCCGGGCATTGAGATGAGCACCGGCTCTCTGGGGCAGGGCGGCTCTACGGCGGTGGGCATGGCCTTGGCTGGCAAACTGGACAAAAAAGACTACCGAATCTTCAACCTTTGGGGCGACGGCGAGCTGGAGGAAGGGATCGTCTGGGAATCCGTCATGGCGGCAGCCCATTACAAATTGGATAACCTCACCGGCTTTGTGGACTGGAACGGCCTGCAAATCGACGGCCCCATCACCCAGGTCATGAATCCGGAGCCCATCGACGCCAAATTCCGCGCTTTCGGCTGGCATGTGGAACTGGCGGATGGCCATGATTTTGAATCGATCGGCCGAGCCATCGCCAATGCTAAGGAAACCAAAGGCCGGCCCACCCTGATTCTTTGCCGTACGGTCAAGGGCAAGGGCGTTTCCTTCATGGAAAACGAAGCCGGCTGGCACGGCAGCGCGCCCAATGATGCCCAGCGGCTCCAGGCCCTGGCAGACCTGGCAGATCCCGGGACTTCCGGGGAGCCTGCGGCACAGAAGGAGGTAAACCGCTGATGGCAGAAGCAATTGCAACCCGTGCGGCCTACGGACGCTGTCTGGCCTGCATCTCGGATAAATATCCCGACTTGGTGGTGATGGACGCGGACCTCTCCAAGTCCACCATGACCGCGGATTTCAAAAAAGTCGCCCCGGAACGTTTCATCAATGCGGGGATCGCAGAGAACAACATGATCTGCATGGCCGGCGGCCTGGCAGCCAGCGGCAAGGTGGTTTTTGTCAGCACCTTTGCCATGTTTGCGGCAGGACGCTCCTATGAGCAGATCCTCAATACCCTGGCCAGCTCCGGCCTCAATGTGAAGGTGGCGGCCACCCACGCGGGCCTGACCGTGGGGGAGGACGGCATGTCCCACCAGATGGTGACGGACATTGCCCTGATGCGCTCCATCCCGGATCTGCGGGTCATGGTGCCCGCGGACGGCGTGGAGACGGAAGCCATGGTGGAGGAAGCCATCCGTACGCCGGGCCCTGTGTACATCCGCTTGGGACGGTCCAAGGTTCCGGGCTTGTTCGAAGCCGGCACCGAGTTTGAGCCCGGCAAGATCCGCACCCTGCGGGAGGGCAGCAATGTGACCTTGGCGGCCTGCGGCATCATGGTGGACCTGGCCCTTCAGGCTGCGGACATGCTGGCCCAGGAAGGGATCTATGCCCGGGTCCTCAACGTTTCCACCATCAAGCCTTTGGATAAGGAAACCGTCCTGGAGGCGGCCCATCAGACCGGCGCCATCGTCACCTGCGAAGAGCATTCGGTCCTGGGAGGACTGGGGGGCGCGGTGGCGGAAACGGTGGCGGAAAGCTGGCCGGTGCCCGTCCTGAGGGTCGGCATCGAAGACCAGTTCGGCCAATCCGGCAAGCCCGAGGAATTACTGGAATTATACGGGCTGACAGCCCATCATATTGCAGAAAAGGCAATCAAAGCGATCAGCCTCAAGAGGGCCTGAGAACCGACGCCTGACGATTTACATAAGAAATATCAAGGAGCGGTGCACGTGATCCAGTTTTTCAATGTAAATAAGGTCTATGATGCGGAAGTACGGGTTGAAGCCCTGAAGGACGTCAACCTGCAAATCGAGAACGGCGAATTTATTT
>CALMWJ010000079.1 GCA_937873525.1 uncultured Peptococcaceae bacterium
CATATCGGGCTCCAGCTCGATGACTACGGGAGGCTTACCCTCTAATATGGCGTTGAATTCTTCTTCCATCTCAATCGTTACTCTGGGTTTCTGGTTCATCGGTTTGTTCGCTCCTCTCTTTCTCAAAACGAATCAGCCGTGTGATGTAGACATCCACGCTGTCGGTCTCATATCCGGTGTATTTCTCAATTCTCTCCGCAACTTCCTTCCGGATCCGGGCGACGGTCTGGGGAATGGGCGCTCCGTAGAGCAGTGCCACCTTAATTTCGAAGGCCACCGCTTCCCGTCCTTCCTCAGGGTTTTCCAGCCGACGGATCATAATGACGGGCTTGATCCCCTTCCCGCCGCGGATCTGTGCCAACGGGCCTTTGGGCTCAAAGCAGTAGACTTCCTCCATCTCTTCCAGAAGCATGCGGACAATTTCCCGCAGAACGTCTTCGTGTATCACCGTTGATCCCATGACCATGGTTCTGTTTCCTCCTTAATCCATCCACTCGTAAGTGCCCATCGTCACCGGACCGTTCAGGTTGCTTAAGACCCTCTCAAGCAACACCCCGTTGCGACTGGGATAATCGAAGCCGTAGCTGGCCCGGATAGCCTGGGTCACGAACTGAACGCTGCGGTCCAAGGCCACCGGCAGGCTGTCGCCCTGCAGGAGGCTTCCGGTCAGCACACTGGTAAACACATCGCCGGTCCCCGGATAGTGGGCTGGTATATAGACGCAGGGAACGCGCCAGAATCGCCGGGTTTTGGCGGTATAGGCCACCACACTGGTATCGCTGCCGGTTCGGTTCAGCGGTGCGCTGGTCATGACCACCGTTTCAGGCCCCATCTCCGCCAGCCGGATCAGCCATTCCTTAAGCTCAGCCTCCTCAAGATCCGGATGGTAGGTCTCATCCAGAAGCAGCGCGGCTTCGGTCAGGTTGGGCGTGATCACATCGGCATCACGGATCAATCCCCGCATCCCCTCCACCATATCCATCCCCATCGTGGCATACAGGGCTCCCTCATCCGCCAGCACCGGGTCCACCACCACCAGCGGCGCGTTGACCTTCTGTGCCAAGATAAAATCCCGGACGATCTCCACCTGCCGGGAGGAGCCTAAAAACCCCGTGTAGATGGCATGAAAACGGATCTCCAGCCGTTTCCAGTGGCTGATGGTTTCTTTCATGAATTCCGTAAGGTCCACGAAGGCGTAGCCCTCGAAGCCGCCGGTATGGGTCGAGAGCACCGCAGTCGGCAGGGAAACCACCTGGCATCCCATGGTGGATAGAATGGGGATCACAACAGACAGAGAATTCCGCCCGAAGCCGGATAAGTCATGGATCGCTGCCACTCTTGGTATGTAGGGCCCCATCGGCCTTCCTCCTCTATCGGATAGACTATGCGAAACGACTGTCAAAGGGTATAATGTTTTTATATTATATCACATAACCTATCGGAGGATAAACCTCATGCTTGCAATGCCCGTCAAAATTCGTGCAGCCAGCCGAAAGACGCTGCTTTGGCTGCTGCTGGCCGTCTTCTCAGCCGTGCTGTGTTGGTGGGGTATGGCCCTTAGCCCTCCCCCCCTATCCATCGCGATGATCCCTCTGGACAGCCGGCCGGTCAACACCGACCTGCCCCGGCAGCTGGCTGAGATCGGCGGTCTCCACGTTGAGCTGCCCCCGGCCTCCTTGCTGGATCGATTCCTAACCCCCAGTGATTATGACGGTTTGATGGCATGGTTGAAGGACCAGGCTTCAGACTCCGATTTCCTTGTGCTTCATGTGAACGAGCTGCTGTTTGGCGGCCTGATCCATTCCCGCTCCGATGCGCAATATCAGGATGCCGATGTGAAAATGGCCCGCCTGGAAGCATTGCTGTCCAGCCCGGAGTTCCTTTCAAAGAAAGTTGTTCTCGTCTATGTCCTGCCGCGTCTCCTGCCAAGTCAATATGATCCTGACATGTGGGCTTATGAAGGCGCTTTGCGGTCTTATTCCCAGCTGCGCCACCAGCTCTCCGAAAACCCGGGAAGCCCTTCCCTGGGGAAGGCCCTAGAAGCGCAGCGCTCGATTATTCCCCGGGAAATACGGCTTCGCTACGACACCCTCTTCCTTCGGGCGGATCAGGTGGGTCAACAGCTGCTGGTTTGGGCAAAGCAAGGATTGGCCGATGAGGTGGTCATCGGCTTGGATGATGCGGCGCCCTATGGCATGAATGTGCAGGTGTTTCAAGACCTGCAGGAGGCTTCCCAAGGTCAGGCTCCGATCCATTTTCTCCATGGCGCCGACGAACTGGCCCCTTTGATCATTGCTCGGCATGCTTTGGCTCCCATGGATCCCGGGACCTTGCGTCCGATTTATCTGACCCCCGCCGACGAGTCTCTGGTTCCTCCTTATGAAGCGATCTCCCTCAAGGAGACCTTCGAAGAGAAGAAGCATTTTCTTTATGCGGCACGAGAACACGAGCCCGGATCTGTTTTTATCCGGATGCTCGGTGAAATCACGGATCGGCTTCGCCGACCCCGTCGGCCCGCAGCCCAAATAAAATATGTCGCCATTCATTCCAAAGCTGATCTTAGCGCTTCCCAAATCAACAAAGCCTGGGCGCAAGTGATCCAGCTTCGCGCAGCCTCACCCGCCGCGCCCTTGATCGGCCTTGCCGACACAGCCCGGGTCAATGGCGCTTCAAAAGCTTTCATCGATGCCGTGGGGCTGACCTCCGTTTACCGTTTCGTGGATGTTTATGCCGGCTGGAACACCGCCGGCAATTCCATGGGCACGGCCATCTCCCATCTGTTCTATTTAGAAAAAGGCCAGAGCCTGAAGGGGCCTGGCCGGGCAGCTGCTCAAGAAGCCCATCAGCGGCTCCAGCGGCTGCGTTTGATCGATGATTATCTGTTTCAGATCCAGGTCCGTGAAGAATTCACCCAATGGGCACTGGACAATGGCTTTGGCTACCTGGGCTTCGGCGAACGCTGGCCGGAGGCCGACGCCAAAATCCAGGCCCTGATGGAGGAGGCACTGGCTCCTTATCCCGGACTGATGCCTGAAAAAACCGTCGCCAACGGCCTTGGGACATACCGTTTCACCTTTCCCTGGCCCCGTGCCTTCGAAATTCGCATTCAACCGGCCGTAAAAGAATGACCTCCCTGGATGACGGTTATCGCAGCATAGCCATGAATTGTTCCCGGAATTCCTCCCGCCGCTCCTGCAGCAGGTCCACGTTCCGCCCATCTTCGCCAATATATGCCGCCACCCATTGAATCGCATCCATCATTTTTGACAGATATTCCTGATACAGGATCTGGATCTTTCCATCCTCTGCCAGAATCTCTGCCGTAAAGTTCAGAATCTCTTCCCGGATCCGATCCGCGGTCTTCGGCGGCAATCGTCGGTAGATCGGTTCATAAAGGGCTTGGTTGGAATACGCTTTATAGAGAACATTCACAAACAATTCCAGATCTTCGATGCAGTTGCCGGCTTCCATCTCAAAAAGCATTTTGAAGAAGACGTGCCATTCATAATCCGTATTGGCCAGCTCCTGCAGCCTTTTGCCTAATATTTCGCTGAATTGGTTGTTGGCCTTGAATTCCCGTTCAAAGAGGATCTGCTCTTCAAAATCGGTTCTGTTGTCGCGGACTGCGATGAATTTATTGGATAGCCGGAAAAAGATATTCCGCATCTCTTCCGGTGTGGTGTCCAGGTTTTTTCGCGCGATATAAAATCCCAGGATCTGGCATGTTTTTCGGAAGTCGATGGTAAAGCCCAGCGAATCCGCCATTTTTTTCATATATAGATCACTGATCAGCATCGCGATAAAGTTGCCGTAGCCCAAATCCGTGAACATATGATGGTCTTCATTCTTCGGCGTCAGCCTGGACGCCAGAAGCATGAGCATGTTGTCAATCCCGTCCAGATTGGTTTTCAAGGTGTCCAGGGTGCTTCGGATAAATTCATTGTCGGGAAGATAATTGTTGTTTTTGTAGATGATTTCGTGCTCGATTTCTGACCAAAAGGAATTGACCATGGATTTGATCTGCAGCTCAAAACGGATCTTTTTGGCCTCTTTCACAAATATACCATCCACCCGAAATACCTCATACCCGTTTTTCTGCATCTGGGGCTGGGGCATATTCAGCCACAGATAAAGATTGGGGATGGCCGGATCATAGAATAGACCGTCCTCCGTCATCAAAAAGAAATTCTCTTTGAGCCGTGTGTAGACCTTGACCTCATCGGATGTGAAGCGGCATTCTGCCAGGATACCCAGCACATCCGAAATGCTCTCCAGGATCCGCTTTGGTTCTGTATATTGCTTATAGAGTTCCCGGCGGATAATTTTTTCTTTCAAGCTGTTTTTTGATTTGACCCTTGATTTAAGTCCCACGATCTGCCGGTTTTTCTCCTGCAGCAAAGGCGCTAGGAGCGCGATGATTTCCATGGCGGCTTTTTCATAAAGAGGGCGGTCGATTTCCAAAAGATCCGCCGTCTTTTCGATGATCTCGAAAAGCTCCAGGCGCTGGGCTGCCAGCCGAAGCGGTTCACGGGCTATCCTATCGTTTTTCGTGCTAAGATTCATGTTTTGAACTCCTTGTGGTTCGAGATTATGTTGTTATATATTTTTGTTGACATCGTTGTTGCCTTTTATAAATAACTGTACCATCTTATCCTTCGTTGTTATAATTGAATCGACTCGACCGGACAGCTTTCAGGTCTGTCCCGAACTGAAAAATCAACTGAGAAGAAAGGATGGATCGTTTTGAGTCAGGGCAAAGAGAAGTACGGCCTTTTTACTGCCATCGCAATGATTGTAGGGATTGTCATCGGTTCCGGTATTTTCTTTAAGAGCGACAATGTTCTGATTGGAACCGGCGGCAGCGTGCTGCTGGGCATTGCGGCCTTTATCATTGCCGCGCTGAGCATCATTTTCGGCGGTCTCAGCATCAGCGAGCTCGCCTCACGGACCAGCAAGCCCGGTGGTGCCATCACTTATATGGAGGTCTTCTCAGGCAAGAAGCTGGCTTGCAGCTTTGGCTGGTTCCAAAATTATGTCTATTATCCCGGCTTGATCGTGGTGGTTGCCTGGGTGGTCGGTATTTATGCTTGTACTTTATTTGGCCTGGCGCGCAGCCTTGGTCTGCAAATTGGCATCGGCTTCATTTTCTATACCGTTTGTTTCATCTACAATGTGCTGTCCCCAAGGTTCGGCGGCTATTTCCAAAATGTCACCATGATCCTCAAGCTGATTCCGCTGCTGGTTATCACCCTCTGCGGTTTCGTTTTCGGTGATCCAGCCGCTAATCTCTCCCATTCTGCAGCCAGTCTCGGACAAGCCACCTTGTTTGCCGCCATCGGACCGGTGATTTTTGCCTATGACGGCTGGATCATCTCCACCTCCATCGCCCATGAGGTCAAAGATTCAAAGCGGAACCTGCCCCTTTCCCTGGTGGTGGCGCCGCTGTTTGTGACCTTGGTTTATGTCTTGTATTTTGTGGGCATCACCAGTTTCCTTGGTGCCGACAAAGTCATGGAAATGGGGGATCCCCATGTCTATGACGCTGCGACCCAGCTGCTCGGCAGTCTCGGCGCCAAGGCGATCCTGATCTTTGTGATCATCTCGGTGATGGGCACGGTCAATGGTCTGGTCCTTGGCTACATCCGCATTCCCTATTCCCTGGCCTTGCGCAATATGATCCCCCTGTCCGGGATGCTATCCCGGGAGGATCCTCGTTCCGGCATGCCGGTCCAATCCGCTTGGTCCGGCTATCTTCTCTGTCTCGTTTGGACCCTTGTCCATTATCTCACCACGTCCTACAACCTGCTTCCCAATTCGGATATCTCCGAAATCTCCATTGCGGTTGGCTATGCTTTTTATATCATTATGTATTATCAGGTCTTCAAGCTTTGGCGGCGCGGAGAAATCAAAGGCTGGTTCAAGGGCGTTCTTTGTCCGGCGGCTGCGACCATGGGTTCGTTGTTTATTCTCTACAGCTGCATGCAAAGTTCTTTGTTCGTCTATTACGCGGCCTTCTGCCTTCTGGTGGCTGTCATCGCCTATGTCTATTATATCGTGAAAAAGCCGGAGGAGCATATCTGATTTTTTGAAGCCTCGCCCATCCGCCCTTACCGTGGCTATTCCGGTATGAACGTCAAATACCTGCTGCATTCAGGTCTGCAGCAGGTATTTCTTATTTTCCCAATTTTTCCAGGTCGTCCCCTGTGGCGTCGGAATATATTTTTTCAGCGACCTTTTGGAAATTTCCTTTATTGACATCCGTCCCAAGGCATAACGCCCCGATGGCGGCGGTTGCTTTCCATAGATGATTCAAGGCCTCCGGATCCTTCTTGGTTTTCTCATAAACGGTCTCCAGCATGCCGTAGATTGCTTTTTCTGCACAGTCATCATAGTGCTTTGCACTGCTGAAAAAACCGAAGCCAAGCCGACCGAAACGAAAACGAACACAGCGGTCCACCATCATACTGGCACTAAAAGCATCTCTTTTGAAGCCCTTGTATTCGATGACCCGTGCTGGAAAGGAAAAGGGCCGGTCTTCCGCCCAACTGGCCGCTTTGAGCAGCCCTTTGCCCAAGGCAAATTTCGCTTGGACCGATTGAGCGGTTTTCAGCGAAACCTTCTTATCCGTCAATAAGCGCAGCGTATAAAGGCTGAGGAAAAGAATGTCCGGATAAGCTACGCTCATGGTTTCGGGGCGCATGTATAAGTGCCCGATGTAATCCGAGTCTTTCCCGTAAAATGCGGCCTCCGACTGCAGATCTTTCATGATCATTGGATACTCCTTTGCCTTGTTGAAATAAGGGGCCTTGAGGCCGCAGCCTCAAAGCCCCTTGGGTTTAATCGATGATCCGAATCAACCGAGCAGACGCTTAGTTGAAGGACAGCTCGCTGACATAGACCCGGGAGTCTTGTCTGGGTGCCCAGTTCAGGTTTTCAGAACCGCCGTGCAGGTCGTTGAGGACCAGCAGATACATCGCAAAGGGATCGTCATGCAGTTTGGCGGCCAAATCTTTGTACATGGTTTCGCGTTTTGCAACGTCCATTTCTTTACGGGCAGCGGTAATGATGGCATCGTATTCAGGATTGTTCAAACCAGCCTGGGTACCGGTGCTGGCGACCAATGCGCTGTAAGTACGGTCCATATCAAAGAATTCGTTACTGGTGGAGCTGTACTGCATGTCAGGGGTTTTGGCTTTGTCAAAGAGGGTATCCAGCCATTCGTTCCAGCTCACAAATTTGGTGGTGACGTTGAAGCCGGCTTCGGTCAGCTGAGCGGCGATCGCTTCGGTCAGCTCGCCGTCTTTCAGCCAGCGGCCGCGTTCGGAAAGCAGTTCGACTTCTTCGCCGTTGTATCCGGCAGCTTTCATCAGCTCGGCAGCCTTGGCAGGATCATAGCCATAGTCGGCCAGGCTGTCATTGTAACCGAAGTAGCCTTTGCGGCCCATCTGGCCTTGGCAGGGAGCGGCATAGCCCAGGAACAGCGCATCGGACAGACCCTGGAGGTCAATCGCATAGTTGGCAGCCAGACGCATGTTCTTGTCTTTCATGACGCCGCTGAACTGATTGAAGCGGATCCAGTAGGTTTCCAGCCCGACTTCGGTGAAGATCTTAGGCATGTCCGCAGCATATTCGGGATACATGTTGACCGCGATGTTGATCTCGCCGGTCTTCAGAGCGGAAAGACGGGTAACGGGTTCTTCGATGAAGCGGAAGGTTGCTTTGGTGATGGCGGGTTTTTCGCCCCAGTAATCCGCAAAGGCTTCAACTTCGATGGATTTGCCCTGTTCCCAGGACTTGAAGACGTAGGGGCCGCAGCCCATGGCAACTTTGGTGACTTCTTCGGTCTTTTTGCCTTCATAGAAGGCTTTCTGGACCATGTCCAGCTTGGTCAGACGTTTCAGCAGGATGGGGTCGGGACCGTCGGTGGTGATGATGATGGATTTTCCATCGTCGCCCACTTTGGCGCCTTTGATGGTGCTGAAGTCGCTGAGGATCTGGGATCCGAAAGCGGGGTCGATGACACGGTTGACGGAGTAAGCAGCGTCTTCAGCGGTGAAGGCGGTGCCGTCATGCCATTTTACGCCTTCGCGGATGGTGAACTGCCAGTTGGAATCGTCGACCACTTTGTAGTCGGCAGCCAGGCAGGGTGCTGCTTCCAGGGTGATGGCGTCGATCTTGAACAGGGGTTCAAAGACCTGCCAGGTGACCATACGCATGTTGCCATCGTCGGGGAATTGGGGGTCTAAGGAAGTGGGTTCGCCTTGAAGTGCGATCACGATATCGGTCTTGGCAGCCGCCGGCGTGGTGGCAGCCGGAGCCGTGGTGGTTGCTGCGGGTTCCGTTTTCTGTCCGCAACCGGCTGCGATCAAACCAAATACCAAAATACATACCAACAGAATACTTAAGTGTTTTTTCATGATTTACCCTCCCTCAATTTTTCATGACAAAATTCCTTGATGTATACCGGGTATTGCTTGGTTATGATTCCCCCCCTTTAGAAAGAAACATAGACTGAAAGTTTATATTCGTTGAATCTTTCCAATA
>CALMWJ010000080.1 GCA_937873525.1 uncultured Peptococcaceae bacterium
TTCATTCCGGATTCACCCATGATCCTGCAGGTTGAACCGACCAATATTTGCAATTTGAATTGCACCATGTGCCCCCGCAGCAAGATGACCCGAAGCCTGGGCTATATGGAACCGGAACTTTTTGATGAAATGCTTGCTGGGTGGGAGAACAAAGTCATGGTCAAGCCCTTGCGGCATAGGATCTTCGGCACGACGATCCCGATGATGAAACGGGGCTCGATCAAACTCTTCTTTATGGGGGAGCCCCTGATCCATCCCAAGCTGGATGCGCTGATTGAAAGCGGAAACCGCGCAGGCTGCCAGGTCGGGATCCAGACCAATGGAACGGCCTTCATCCAGCAGGAAATTCGAGAGAAGGTTTTAGCGGCTAAGCCTTCAGTGATCGGTATTTCTCTGGACGGCATCCATGAAATGTCTTATGGAGCGGTCCGGAAGGGCGCCCGCTGGAAGGAAATCTGTGATGGACTTGAGGCGCTGCATCGAGAACGGCGGGAATCGGGTTTAGAAAAAAAAGTCTTGATCATCGTGTCTTCGATCCTTCCGGAGTGGGATCAAGCATCCCAGGAACGTGCCCGAAAATTCCTTGAGCCCATTCGGCCGTTTGTGGACCAAATCGGATTTGTCCCCCTCAGCCGGGAACGGGATCCTGAGTTTTTCAATGAAAACGGTGACATGGTGTCCTACGAAAAGGAGCGGATGGACGGCGCAGCGAAACAACACCCTATGTGTACGGAGCCGCTGACCAAGCTCAACGTTCTGTGGGATGGAAGGATCACACCCTGCTGTTACGACATCGACTGCGAAATGCTCTTGGGACACGTCCAAGAAGGAATCGATCAGGTTTGGCGGTCCGGTAAAGTCAAAGCCCTCCAAGCCGCTCTGCTCGATCAAGACTACGAGAAGCATCCCTTGTGCACGGCTTGCATGAGCGGTCATGCAGCGTTATAACGAATCGATCTGGCATGGGAGGCGAAAGACCTTGGCTCATAACGATAGCCAAGGCCTTTTTCATGCGTTGCGAAACGACCGGTCGGAGGTTTCCTGCCATCGCAGGCCAGCGGTGTGAAGGCATACTTGTATTCTATCTCTAGGAATATACAACAAAATGATGTTATAATACGGGTATAATCGAGTGGCGTTCACGGAAATCTTAATGGATGTGAAACCCCTTCAGCGGATCCCTTCCGGTGGCTGAGCCAATCATCGTCGCGAAAGGAGGAGAGTCCTATCGATTTCATATCCAATTGGGAACAGTGGGTGACGTGGTTTGTCTTAGGCGTCATATTGTTCTCTATGATAACAGGGAAGCTGAGATACGACCTGACGGCTTTTGGCGGCTTATTGCTGTTGGGCTTCATTGGGATCCGAAGCCCGTCGCAGCTGTTTTCAGGTTTTTCTTCCCCTGCCCTGTTCACCATCGTTTCAGTTTTGGTCATGAGTGCGGGGATTGTTGAGTCAGGCCTTCTGGC
>CALMWJ010000081.1 GCA_937873525.1 uncultured Peptococcaceae bacterium
TGCGAATAAAAACTTCTTCATCAATCTCTCTCCTTTTACTATGTCCTCGTCTCATCGACGTAGGCTAGTTTAGCATATTAGCATGCTAAAGTCAACGACTGTTTCCAATGATTATTATAAAATATTGGCCATACACTGCCTCCTGAAATCCGAGACGCCCTTGACGCTCCACCCTTACCGATGCTAGCATAAAAACGTCCCGCTGGACAAATATCATCCGACAGGAGGCCTTCTCCATGAAGCCTGCAAAAAAGACCAATGCAGCCCGCCTTTTAGACAGCCTGCATATCGCATACGAGGTCATGACCTATGAAGTCGATGAAAACGATCTCAGCGCCGAGCATGTTGCGGAAACCACCGGGGTTCCTTTGGAACAAACCTTCAAGACGCTGGTGGTCCGGGGCGATAAAACCGGTGTGCTCGTGGCCTGCATCCCGGGAGGCGATGCGCTGGATTTAAAAACCGTCGCCCAGATCAGCGGCAACAAAAAGGTTGACCTGGTCCCCCTCAAAGAGGTTCTTGGCTTGACCGGCTACATCCGCGGAGGCTGTTCCCCCCTGGCTATGAAAAAGGCCTATCCGACGTACATCGACGATTCGGCATTGAATTTTCCGGTGATCATGGTCAGCGCTGGGCAGCGAGGCATCCAGCTGGTGCTGGCGCCGAAGGATTTGGCCAAAGCGGCTTCGGCCACCTTGGCGACCCTATGCCATCGCGCCTGATCGGCTGCTTCCGCCATGCGGCTGCACATCCCTTCAACGCTTTTCGGCCACAAAGACGGTCAGGGCTTCCTGGAACACCTTGATTTCGAAAGGAAGCGGCAGCCCTTCCTCCCCGTCCAGGGTCGTATGCACCGCCACCGGACTGGAAATCTTGAATTCCCGGGCCTGGACATGGCGGATCCATTTGCCTTCCGCATGGTCACGGTTTAATAGCTCCAGCAACAGCAAAGCCATTTCCAGCTTCGGGCATTCCCGGATCAGGATCATGTCCATCAGGCCATCATGCATCCTTGCCTTTGAATAAAGATTGGGGAAGCCCGCACCCTGGGGGCCGTTCAGGATGAGAAACAGAAGGAAATTATCCTCAATGACCGTGTTCTCGGTTTCGATCCGCATAGGGAAGGACCGGATGTGGGTAAACTCGCCCAGGGCTTGGAAGTAATAGGCTAAGGGGCCCAAATTCCGTTTGAGGTCCGGATTGGTGTTGAAGGATACATTGACAAACATCCCGGCCGCACAGGTGCTGAGGAACATCTTGTCCTGATTGACCTGCCCCACATCCAGCTGGATCATATGATTGTCAGCCACCACATCGATGCAGTCCAGCTCATCCTGGGGCAGCCGCAGACTCTCTGCAAAGTCATTGCAGGTTCCGGACGGTATGATGCCCATAGGGAGCTCCGGCCGGTTCTCCAGGATCAGTTTGGCAATCGAACCCAAGGTCCCGTCACCGCCGGCAGCAATCACCAATTCGACCCAAGGCAGCAGCAGCGTGGTCTTCAATACATGATCCGACTCTTGGTCCGTTCCCATCCTGATGGGAATAAGAAACAGCCCGCGTTTCTGGGCATGGCCCAGGATCTCATCCAGGCGGCGGTTGATATTGCGGCTTCCGCTGCGGGGGTTGTATATGAATAAACCTTTTCTCATCGTTCCATCCTCCATAGCAACCGTGCTCTAAACCAGCCTATGTCAACGGTCTTCGCGGTAATAGCTGCGGCTGAGCCAGCCAGGGGGCTGGTATTCTTTTTTCTTCTGGACCCCCATCAGCACCAGGACAAGGATCGTCATCAAATAGGGCAGCATATCCAGGAGCTGGGGGTCCAGCCTGATCTCATGCCCCAGGAACGTCATCCGGGTATTCTGGAGCACCAGTCCGATGCTCCGCAGGGCTCCGAAAAGGTACCCTCCGAAAATGGCCCGAATCGGATTCCATATGGCAAAAATGACCAGGGCGACGGCAATCCAGCCCAGACCGGCCACCAGATCGTTCTGCCAACGGGTGATGTACACCACAGACAAATAGGTGCCGCCAAGCCCGCAAAGAAATCCGCCGGCCAGAAGATGCAGGTATTTCACAAGATTGACATGGATCCCGCAGGCGTCCGCGGCGCCCGGATTTTCACCCACCATCCGGACGTTCAGGCCGGCCCGGGTTTTATTGAAATAGATCCAGATCAGGATGGCCAGAAGGATGCCCAGCATGACAAAATTGCTTTGCTCAAACAGCATTTTGCCCACCAGCGGGAGCTTGCTGAGACCCGGGACCGAGATGGGGGCGTAAAACGACCGGATCGTGGCCGGAAGGGTCATGCTGGTGCAGCCTTTTCCGATATAATTGGCGATCCCGCAGCCGAAAATCGTCAGCGTCAGGCCCGTGACCGTTTGGTTCCCTTGAAGGGTCACTGTAATCACCGCATAGAGGAGCGCCCCCAAGGACCCGGCAAGGCCGCCCGCCAGCGCCGCCAGAACTGGATGGCCGCTGACAGCGGCGACATAATACCCTGTTACCGCGCCCATCATCATCATGCCTTCAACCCCCAGGTTCAGGTTGCCGGCCTTTTCTCCCAAAATACCGCCCAAGGTGCCGAACAGAAGCGGCGTCCCGCACTGGGCCGCCAATTGAAGGAACATGGCTGCGGCTGCGATCCATCCGATATCCATCAAGCGCCCACCTTCCTGGTTTCCTCGCCCTGCCTTTTATCCCGGACGATTTTATATTGGGTAAAGAATTCGCTTCCGAGGACAAAAAACAGAATGACGCCCTGGATCACCCCGGCCACATCGGAAGGAACTTTCATAACACTTTGGAGATAATTGCCCCCCTGGAGCATCATGGCAAACAGAAAACTAACCGACACAAGGGTCACCGGCTGCAGTTTGGACAGCCAGGCCGTGATGATGGCGGTAAAGCCCAGTCCAGACGAAAGCACCGGCGAGATGGAATGCTCCAGACCGGTGGCCTGGATCACGCCGGCAATGCCGCAGATGCCTCCGGAAATCATGATGGCGACCAGCAAGATGCGGAAGGTGTTCATCCCCGCATATTCCGCCGTCCGGGGATTTTCTCCCATGACGGTGATTTCATAACCCAGCTTGCTGTATCGGATCAGGAAATAGATGACGATCACCAGAAACAGCGCAATGATCCACCCGATGTGTATGCCGCCGATTTTCGGCAGATCCGCCGTTTCGGGGAAATGCATCATCCGGGGCAGACCGGCCGCCTTCGGATCCCGCCAGGGACCGTATTGCAGGTAAGTGACCCAGCGGATGGCCACATAGTTCAGCATCAGGGTGACCAGGGTTTCGCTGGTCTCCCATTTTGCCTTGAGCAGCGCTGGAATCAAGGCCCATAAACCGCCGGTAAGGATGCCTGCGGCAAACATGGCCGGCAAAAGCAGATACGATGGCAGGTGGCTGAAATTGAAGGCCACCAAGCCGGCACCATAGGCACCCATGTAAAACTGGCCTTCGGCGCCGATGTTCCAGAATTTCATCTTATAGGCCACGCAAACCCCTAAGGATAAGGTCAGCAGCGGCACCATTTTATTGATGGTTTCCTTGATCCGGTAGGCTGATCCGACGGAACCCCGGATCATTTCAAGCATGACTTTAAAGGGATCATGTCCCAGCAAGGCAATGATTGCCATGGAGGCGCCGATCGCAAATACAACGGCCAGGATCCGCAGGACAAACATCCTTCCTTCGGCTAAAGGAGGCCGCTTGATGATTTTAAACATGGTCCGCCCCCTCCCCCCGATGCCCCAGCATCAACAGTCCCAACTGTTCCTTCGTCGTCTCTGACGCCGGCAGAATGTCCATCAATTCCCCTTGATGGATCACCATGATCCGGTCGCAGAGCTCCAGCAGCACATCCAGGTCTTCTCCGATGTAAAGGATCCCGACGCCTTTTTTCTTTTCCTCATTGAGGACATCGTAAATATTATAAGAGGCCCCGATGTCCAGGCCGCGGGTGGGGTAGGCGGTGATGATCACGGAGGGGTTCAGGCTTACTTCCCGCCCCAGCAGCACCTTTTGGATGTTGCCTCCGGACAGCTTGCTGACCTGATGGTGGACCCCCGGCGTGGAAATGTCAAAACGCCGGACGATGGATTCAGCCATCGACACCCCCTGTTTGCGGTCAACAAAAAGACCCTTGGTCTTACGATAAGACTTCAGCAGAACATTATCGACAATATCCAGGCCGCCCACCAGTCCCATACCCAATCGATCTTCCGGGATGAAGCTCATGGAAATGCCTTTGCTGATGATGTTTCCCGGTTTGCATCCCGCCAGGTCCTCCCCTTTGAAGATCACTTTGCCGCTGACCTTCTGCAGGCCTACGATTCCCTCGCAAAGCTCCTTTTGGCCGGAGCCGGCAATGCCGGCAACCCCCAGGATCTCCCCGCGGCGAACCTGGAAGCTGACATTTTGGATCACTTTGATTTTTTCCTGGTTTTCAATGGTGAGGTCCCGCACATCCAGCAAAGGCTCTGAATCCGCGCCGCCGGTCACAGCCGGACGCTGGATCTCCAGAGACATGGGGCGCCCGACCATCATTTCTGTGAGCGCCTTCGCGTTGGTTTCCGACGTATTCACGGTGCCAATGCTTTGGCCCTTGCGCAGGACCGTAACCCGGTCGCTGATTTCCATCACCTCGTTCAGTTTATGGGTTATGATGATGATGGCACAGTTCTCCCGACGCATGTTGCGCAATATATTAAACAACGCGTCCGTTTCCTGAGGGGTCAGGACCGCGGTGGGCTCATCCAGGATCAGGATGTCGGCCCCTCGGTACAGAACCTTCAGGATTTCGACCGTTTGCTTTTCTCCCACGCTCATATTATAGATTTTGCGGTCCGCCTGGACCTGCAGACCGTACTTTTTCGCAATGTTCCCGATGGCTTCCGTCATCCCTTTGTTCTTTATGAAAAAAGAGCCTGGCATGCCGGCCGTGATATTCTCTTTTGCCGTCAGAATATCGACTAACTTAAAATGCTGATGCACCATGCCGATGCCGTGCCGGATGGCATCCTTCGGCGAATGAAAATGGCAGGGCTTGCCCCCAATATTAATAGAACCGCTGTCAGGCATATAAATGCCTGACAGCATGTTCATGAGCGTGCTTTTTCCGGAACCATTTTCTCCTAATAACGCATGGATCTCGCCTTTTCTCACCGAGAAATCGACCTGGTCATTGGCCTTGACCACGCCAAAGGTCTTACAGATCCCTTCCATTTGAACATAAGCCGCTCGATCCGTCATACAACCACCATTTCTTTATTCCTTGGATTAGTTGGATGTGGGGACGGAACCGATCACGCCTTCCACAAACCATTGCAAGCTTTCCAGCTCCGCATCGCTCAAGGCTTCCCCGGCTTTGACTTTTTCATTGCCTTCGTTGTCCTTGATGGGGCCGGAGAAAATCACCAAACTGCCGTCCATGATTTTGGCTTTGGCAGCTTCCACTTTTTCAGCGGTGCCTTCGGCGCAGTTTGCGCTGAGGTCATCCAGCGCGACAACGCCGGCGCTGAGGCCTTCCCAATAACGCTGGGATTTCCAGGTGCCGTCGATGGCGGACTGGACATCCGCCGTATAGAATTTGCCCCAGTGGAACAGCGGCGCGGTCAGATAGGCTTTCGGAGCCGCATCCAGGGTGGAGCTGTTATAGCCCACGGCGAAAGCGCCTTTTTCTTCCGCCGCAACCTGGGGACTGGTGGTGTCGCAATGCTGGGCAATGACATCGCAGCCATTGTTCAGCAAGGTGGTTGCGGTGGTTTTTTCAAGGGCAGGATCATACCAGGTGTTCATCCAGATCACTTCCACCGTGGCCGCAGGATTGACGGAACGGACGCCCAGCGTGAAGGCGTCGATGCCGCGGACCACTTCGGCGATGGGCATGGCAGCCACGTAGCCGATCTTGCCGGCTTTGGTCTTCATTCCGGCCGCAATGCCTGAAAGATAACGGGCTTCGTAAATGCGCCCCATATAATTCGAGTAGTTGGGCAGATCATAGGTGGTGATCCCGGTGGCATGGCCGAATTTCACTTCGGGGAATTCTTTGGCCACATTGGCCAGCCATTCGCCGTGACCGAAGCTGTTGGCGTAAATCACGTTGCAGCCGTTGTCGATCATGTCGCGGGCCGCCTTTTCACAGTCCGCGCCTTCCGGAACATCTTCCATAACAATGACCTGGTCTTCCGTGAGACCGAGGGTTTCCATCATATCCTGACGGCCTCTGTCGTGGGCTTGGCTGTAGCCGCCGTCATGGGCGCTGCCGATATAAATGAACCCAACCTTGATCTTGTCTTTCGGGATCCCTGCCGCGGGGGCTTGAGCGGTCTCGGTCGCCGGCGCCTGCGTGGCGGTGCTGCCGGCAGTACTGCCGCAGCCAGCCAAAGTGAAGACAGACATCATCATCACCAGGCACAGGAGCGCTGCCAATCCTTTTTTCTGCATCTTCATGTTTCCTCCCTTTGCCTCTTGTTTTTTATTCAATAAACCATGCCAGGCCGCTTCGCAGGCCAGGGCGAGGCAGCTTCGGCACCGATCTATGAACTTGCTGTTGCCCATGGCATGACGATGCCGGCACCCAGCAGGGGTTCCGGCGGCATAAACACAGGCTATGAAAATCAAGGCTTCCCTTACATCAAATTTATTATAAATTAAGCAGGCGGAAAATGCAATTCGCCTGCTGTGTTTCTTATGGGCAAAATATTGAAATTCGTGGCCGGATCGACCCTTGGTCTCGTTTCATCCTATGAAAGCATAGAGGAAAAAGGCTCCAATGATCGTGACCAGGTTGGCCAGCCCCAGCATCGCGTTTTGATGATAAAAAGTCAGCAAGGCAACGACCGCACCACCGGCGGCAAATCCCATCAGGCTGATATAAGCTGTCAGCAGGCCGCCCTTTTGCATCAGGATGACGAAGGCCGCAAAGAGCATCAGAAAGATGGCTTGCGCCCATAGGACACGTTTCGTCATATTTTTCGAGATGTTCTTAAACATATTGCCTTTTCCCCCTGATAAATATAAATCATATTGATTCATTTTTTTAGTCATTTTTGATACAATAACCGAGGAGGTGGTTCCATGCGTAAGCCAATCAAGAAATACGAGGTCCTGAGCCTGAAGGTACCCTTTTCGTGGATAGAAAAAATAACCACCGGCATCAGTGTTTTACTGGTCATCGGCCTGGTGGCCGCGACCATCCTGCTTTATCCTCGGATTCCCCACCAGATCCCGACCCATTTTGATGCATTAGGCCAGCCTGACAAAACCGGCAGCAAAACGTTATTATTGATCGTTCCCGCCATGGCCGTGGTGATTTGCTCCTACATGCTTTCCTTGGGCTTATCATCCAAATTTTACAACTCCGCCCGGAACGCTCCCGAAACCATCCGGCAGCAGTTCATCTTAGTCCGCAAGCTGGTGCTCAGCATGAATCTGGTCATCGCTTTGCTGATGATCTATATCCAAAGCTCGGCCATTTCCATTGCTGCCGGGCTGATCCAAGACCTGGGCGTCCTGCCTCTGGTCATCTTTGTGATCATGATTTTCACACCGCTCCTGGTCTTTCTCAAGAAAAGCCGTGCCCTGAGGCATTTGCCTGCCCGTAGAACCAGCAAAGGGAAACACCAAAAATGACACTGCCTCTGACCTACGCGCAAGCCGCCGAACGATTGCTGGATTGGTATGCCGTCTGCGGCCGGACGCTGCCCTGGCGGGGCAGCAAGGATCCCTATGCGGTCTGGGTTTCAGAAATCATGCTGCAGCAGACCCAAGTCAAGACCGTGATCCCTTATTTCGAACGCTTTATGAAGCGCTTTCCCACCCTCACGCATCTGGCCAGGGCTTCACAGGAAGAGGTCTACCGGATTTGGGAGGGCTTGGGCTATTATCGGCGGGCCAGCCAGCTCCATGAGGCGGCCCGGATCCTATCACGGGATCATGCCGGGATTTTCCCCGGGGATCCTGCTTTGATCCGGCAGCTGCCCGGTATCGGCGATTATACGGCCGGCGCCATCGCCAGCATCGCCTTTGACCTTCCTGTGGCCGCGGTGGATGGCAATGTGATGCGGGTCATTTCCCGCTTCGGCGGTCTATCCTCCAATATTTCCAGTACCGCAGGACGAAGGGAAATCTCCGCTGAAGCGGATGGCCTGCACAGATCCGGCATGGGCCGTCCGGGCGATCTGACACAGGCTTTAATGGAACTGGGCGCCCTGGTCTGCACTCCGAAGAATCCCCAATGCCCGGGCTGTCCCTGGCAAACCGCCTGCATGGCCTATGAGCTTAGCTGTCCGGAGACCTTTCCTGTCAAGTCGGAAAAGAAGGCAAAAACCCTTGGCGATGTTGCCTGCGGTGTGCTGATCCGCGAAGGACGCATCCTCCTTTGCCGGCGATCGGCCGGGGGCATCTGGGCCAATCTGTGGACCCTGCCCATGAGCAACGAATTCACTGGGGAGGCGGCCGCTTTGAAGGACCTTCTGCATTTGCTGACGCCGCTGGGGGCCATCCCGTCAATGATACCCATCGAACAAATCCGGCACACCTTTACTCATAAAATTTGGCAGATTCGAGTCTATCCATGCCCGATAACCGGAGGTCCTGCCGCTGAATCGGCCGAAGGTTCTCCCTGTGAAGCAAGCCCGGGCATGCTCCCCGACAGTCTTTGGATCCCGCTGAAGCAGCTCCCCCGCTACCCTATGCCGGCCCCCATGCGCAAGCTGAGCGCCTTGGTTCCGTGGCTTTAACACCGGTGCGGGATCAAGGACAGTGAGAGCACTTCCTATCCACTCTTCAAACCATAGACGGCCTTCGGGCCTTTTTTGTTCCCCTGATTTTTTTAGAATTACGATTCGCTTCCTGCCGCATCCTTGAGAAAGGCGGGCAGTCCCTGATAATAATATCCGCTGAAGGCCGGATTTCCATCCTTGTTGATGAATTCCAGGCGATAGACTTCCTTCGCCTGGATTTTTTCTCCAAAGGGAAGGAAATAGGGGTCATAGGTATCATCTTCCAGGATGTGTCCGATCAACGCCGGGTCAGTGAAGCTGGCGATGGGCGGTTTGGCTTTCAGGATCGCATCCCCGTCCCTGACCGTCCAGCCCTCTTCCGTGGCGGCATAGGCCGCCGCTTCGCCTCGATATTCATAATATTTCTTGTCCAGGTCATAGCCGCTGAAGTTGTAGTCTTTGTAAAGGCGCACTTCCTGAAAGGCGTCCGCCTCAGGCATCAGCCGGGTTTCGTAGCCGTTGCTTTGGATCCACGCCAGCGTATGGACATAATTTCCTGGAATCGGAAACTCATCATACCGGTCATATAGGGAAGATTTGTATGGATCGGTATTCTTCTCGTTTTCCTCTGCCCCATAAAAATCAGCGATCCGTTCCTTCATCCTTTCGTCAAACACACGGCTGTCCATGGTTTGCAGGGCTTCCCAGTCCAGATCCGGCATGGCGTAGCGGTAACGGAGGCTGTAGAAGTTCCCTTTGGCCGCCTCCATGGATTCGAAAGTTTCCTCTTCGATGTCCTTTCGGACCGCGGCCAGAAGGCCCTCGATGGCCTCCGCGCCGATCACCTCGGTCTCCGCGCCCTGCCGGCCGCCATTGCCCAGCTTCAGCCACAACAGGTCCTTGGCTGACGCAAAAGGGATGCTTTGCCGGTTGCTTCGGTATTCTTCGGATTCAAAAAGCGCCTTGGCTTGCTCAGGATAATCGGTAAGGCTGAAGCTGTACTGGCGCCGGAGGACTCGCCCGTCCTTCATGATATAGGTCAGTTCGTTGTTCCGGTATTTTTCCATGGCTTCTTTGCTTCGCCGTTCAATCAGCTGTCCATGGATCTGCAGCAGGGCCTCAATGCTGCCCTCCTCCTGAAAACACAGCTTCGGGTCGATCAGGTTCAATAACTGCGGCTGGATCCGCCCGCCTTGAAATTCCAGCTTTTCCAGGGCTTGCAGGCCTGCATATTTTTCTTCATCTCCATTGACGATGACCGCGGCGACCTGGTCTGCCTGAGGCATCCGACGCTGATAGCCGGTCAAATCCATCCGGACCCCGGCGACCATCGCCATCAGGATCAGGGAGGCAGCCAGCAATCCTCGCCAAGCCTTTATGATGCGGATCGATTTCTGGATCAGCATCTCGGCCAGGCAGTAACCCACGATGGCCCAGAGCAAAAGCATCCACCAGTCCATGGTTTCGTTGATCAAAGCAGCCGTCATCAAAGCGCCGGACAAGCAGGCGCAGTAAGTTACCCCATATTTGAATATCGGATTCAATGCCGGGAAAACCATGATATCTCCGGTTCGCTCCAAGGGGCGGCGGCGATAAACCGCCATTCCGGCCCAGAGAAAGGCCGCCGTAAGCAGTACCATGATCAGAAGATAGATCCATGCATAATTTTCATTCCTCAGGTCGAACATCTTGATGATGGGCAGATATTCCAGCCAATCCATGCGGTCGGCATAATTCGGGAAACCATAGATCCCTTCATGCAGGATCAGTGCGGTCAGCCCATACAAGGCTGCGGGAAGGCCGTGCAGGATCAGCGTCAGTATGGTCTGAACCAGAGGCATACCGGTGAACATCCCGGTAAAAACGGCCGAAGCGAACATCACAAGCTCCATAATATAATAGCCCAGCGCCCAGCGGAGGACATCTCCCGCTGAGTAGAGGATCCCGATGCTGCCGAAATAACGCAGCATCAGGCAGCACAAGCTCGTGATCAGAACCGGCAGCAACAATCCGACGACACCGGCCAGGTTCAGGTTCCAGTAGAGCTGCGACCGGCTGAAGGGCAGGCTGTGAAACATGGTCACGGCCTTGCCTTCATTTAAGTAGCTGTATAAGAGGGCTGCCCAAAGTAACGCCGAGGCGATCAGCATGAAGGTCAGCATCGGATTGCTGTAGCAAAGCTGGTCAAACCAATTCAATCCGCCCCAGCTTTGCAGCTGCGCCTTGTTTTCCAAGATCCGCTGCGCCTGGCCCGGCCCGCTGCTTAGAATAATGAAGGGCAGAAACAGGAGCATGCCTAATAAATTCAGCAAAGGCAGCCAAATAAATCGTTTGAAGTTGACCCCGAGGAGGGCCTGCGATAGCTTGACCGGTTTACAGAATGATGTTGGCGATGTCATATCCGATCCCTCCCAGCTCATAAATGAAAACTTCCTCAAGGGTCAGGGGCAGCCAGTCCAGCAGCATGGGCTCCATTTGCCGGATCGTCTCCATAACGGCGGCTTGCTCCCCTTTCACGATGAGGCGGCAGACGCTGCCGAAGGTTTCATGGTGCAAAACCGAAAAACGGTCCCGGAGAGCCTCCAGGGCTTCCGCCTCCTTATCCTTGGGGAAAGCGGCCTGGATCTTGTACACATTGGATTTTGCTTCATCCAGGTTTTTCTGCAGCAGCATTTTTCCCTGATGGAGGATCCCCACGTGGTCGCAGACATCCTCCAGCTCCCGCAAATTGTGGGATGAAACCAGGACGGTCATTTGCCGTTCCGCAACATCTTGAAGCATAAGGCTCCAGACGCGGCGGCGCATCACAGGATCCAGCCCGTCCACCGGCTCGTCCAGGATCATCACTTCCGGCATGGTGCACAACCCAAGCCAAAAAGCCGCCTGTTTCTGCATCCCTTTGGATAAACGGATCAACCGCCTGGATTCTTCCATTGGAAAGGCCTCTTTCAGCCGTTCAAACCGTTCCTGATTCCAATGCGGATAAATCCCGGCGTAGAGCTGGGCAAGGTCCTTAATGGTGGCCATGGAAAAATAATATAAATCGTCACTGACATAAATCAGCCGCTCTTTTAATGCGTCATTTTCCCAAACATCCTGTCCATCTATGGTGATTTTTCCCTCATCCGGCCGGAATATCCCGTTCAGCAATTTGATCAGGGTGGTCTTGCCGGCGCCGTTGGGCCCGATCAGTCCGTAAACCGATCCTTTTTCCACATGTAAGCTGAGCTGATCAAGGGCTTTGAAGGTTCCAAAGCGCTTTGACAAATCGACCGCTTGGATCATTGAGGCTCCCCTCCTTCAGTGTGATAGGCTTCCTTGACCCATTGCAGCGCCTCCTCCGGGGAAATACCCAGATGAAGCATGGCTGTCAAGGTTTCCTTAAGCTGTTTTTTAAGCTGCGTCTGCTGCTCCGTTTTCAGCTGCTGGCTCAGCGCCGCGGCAAAGTTACCCTTGCCTCGGACGGAGTAAATATATCCTTCCGCCTCCAGATCCCGATAGGCCTTCTGGATCGTATTGGGGTTCAACGTCAGGTTGGACGCCATTTCCCGGACCGAAGGCAGCTGCTGATTGGCCGGCAGCACCCCTCGGAGGATCATCGTCTTGATCTGGTCTTTGATTTGTTCAAATAATGGCCGGGGATCTCCATAATCGAGCTGAAACACAGTCAACCCTCCTTTCATCCCGGCTAGAGGCTTTACCCTCGCACTGTAGTATTCGCAATAGTACAGTTAATACGGTTTATAATATAGTCTTTATTTTATATTTTGTCAAGCATCTTTTTGGGGACGGTGACTTTTTGCGCGGCTCCGCAAAAAGTCACCGTCCCCACTGTGCGAACCCTCGCACAGTGGGGACCGAAAAGCATTGCCTCAACTGGGTTTGCTCAATCGAAGCCACAAAAAAACTGCCGGCAAAAGCCGACAGTTTTCAGGATGCATTCTCGATTATGGCTTTTTGATTGCAGTCTCATCGCGGTCAGCGGGATCCGCCGCCGCCCCCGCCAAAGGAACCGCCGCCGCCGCCAATGCTGGTGCCGCCGCCTGCCCCCCGGCTTGCCGCGCTCTGGCCGCTGTGGTATCCGCTGGCAAAGCTGTTGGTGAAAAGGGTCATGGCATAAATGTCCCCATAGGTATATTGGCTTTGCTGGACGTATTCCGGATACAGTTTCTCAAACTGCTGTGCCACTTCTTTGGCGATGCCGTACAAGCTCGCCCAGATCAGCAGTTCATCCCAAAGCCGCACCTCGATGGCGCTGCGTTCTCCAACCAGGGAGAAATCCTTGAGGTAGTTTTCGAACTGTACCAAATGATTGCTTAATTCATCCCCCTGCTCCGTACTGCTGAGGATCACGCTGGTGAAAACCTTGAAGACGGTAACCTCTTTCTGGGTCAAATAACCTTTCCGGATCATCACGAGTTCGGAATCGTTGACCAGATCCGTGCTGAGTTCGTCAATCCTCTTGTAGTGTTTTCTCGCCCATTTCGTGAATTCCTTTTCTTCCAGCCGGTTGTCATCCCCTGCGGCCGACTGCATCATGTTCCAAAGACGGCTTTCGAAGTCCAGGCCCTCCATCTGTCCGCGGTTCAGCTGCAGGGTAGACTCGTTCTTCTTGAGAATAAAACCCTTTTCCTCCGTCAGATGGTCAATATGCCCTTCCTTCAGCCATTTCAGGAGGTGGGCATGAAAATAATTTTCGATTTTCCCCCGGTCGATGTCATTCAGTAAGCGTGCAACATCCGTCATAGGGCCTTCGGCGTAAGGGATTTCCCGGAAATATTGATCTTTGTTTAGCTTTCTCCGGTCTTTTGCTTTCATCACCGGCTTGGCGAGCCGGACTGCCTTTTGACGGAAGGCCATAACGATCCCTGTTATAAGGATGGTTAAGAACACCATAAAGCTGATGAAGGCGGTGAAGACTCTGTCCGTCAGGGACGCCGGTTTTTCTTCCTGGCTGTAGGAGCTGCCTTCTTTGGCCAGGCTTTCTTGTTCCGCAAGGGTTTTATCCAGAGTCAGCACCGGTTGAAACGGAGAATCCATGAATTGTATCAGGACCGTGACATAATTCCTGTCCGAAAGCGGTTCTGCCGAGGCGCCGGCCACAATGCCGTTTTCAAAATGGATCTCCCCATTGAACCCAAATCCCCAGATTTTGGTGTTGTCCGCCGTCATGGGCGCAGGTCCTTCGACAGACAGCGTCATCGCGGAGGGATTGATATTACCCTCTCCGCTGAAAAACTGCCAGTTCATGGCCTGTCCATCTTTAAGTTGACGAACCACCCCGCTGATCGTGTAGGTCACGGTATATTCGTGGTCGCCGTACGCCCCGATGCCCCAGCATAATTCATAGCCCTTGTCGGTGGTGACGATGCCGTATTTGCCGGCTTTCTCGGCTCGGCTAGCATGGATATCCCAGTTCGGTTCGAAGGTCAACGGCTGTCCGAAATCACTGACCTTGAAATCGGAAATATCCGAACCGCCCAGATTATCCATCACGATGTAGATTTCCGTATCCTTGGTCAGATTCATCTTCCGGTTTTCCGTCACGATCCCTGACCCGTCGGTTTGCAGTTTCACATGGAAATCCAGGGATTGCATGGAATTGGCATAGACAGGGCCCTGGGATATGCCGGCCAGGGCCATCAGGATCCCAGCCGAGACCAGCCACTTAAGCCATTTCTTCATCATCTCAGCTCCAGCTGGGCATTTCTGCCTTGTCGGTCGTGCTCTCGAAGTATTTTTCAATCTGGAAGTGGAATAACCCGGCGATGATGTTGCTGGGTACCGATTGGATGACACGGTTGTATTTGGTCACCGTATCATTGTAAATCATTCTGGATTGGCGCACCTGCTGTTCGTATTTATCCACATTTTTCAAGGTATCCTGGTATACCTGGCTCGCCTTGAGATCGGGATAATTCTCAGCCACGGCGAACAGCTGGGTCATCGCTTGTCCAAAGAGCGTGTTGTCCTTCTCCACATCCGCTACACCGGATTGCCGCCCGAGACTGGTTCTTTGGGCCGTGATTTTTTCCAGGATGCCCGCCTCGTAGGCGGCATACTGCTTGGTGCCCTCGATCATGTTTTTGATCGCGTCCCAGCGGGACTCGATTTGCGCCGCGATCTGCCCCATGGCGTTCCGGACGAATTCCCGCTGGCGGATCAGGGTGTTGTAGGTTGAAATCACCCATAAGACGATGGCTGCCGCAATCACTAAGATAATCATGAAAGGCTGCATTGAACCACACCTCTTTCTGTTTTTTATTGTTGCTTTCATATTACCACAAATTGTTATTTTATGATGTACAAAAAACTGCATCGATTCCGGATTGCCCTTCTGCGTTCGGGGTAAATTTTTAAAAAATAAAAAAAGGCCCGAAAGCCTTCCTATTTGCAATGGTGGACGATGACGGGATCGAACCGCCGACATCCTGCTTGTAAGGCAGGCGCTCTCCCAGCTGAGCTAATCGTCCGAGGTGTTCGATTGAACCGTACCTCGCTGATATGGACCATGGAACACAAATCTCCGCTTCGCTTCGATTTGCGAATTTGTTTTCTAAGTTCGTTCCGAGCTTGGGCGAACAGTGGAACACAAATCTGCACTTCGTTCCGATTTGCGAATTTGTTTTCTAAGCTCATACTTCGCTAAGAAAACAAATTTGGTGAGCCATCCGCGACTCGAACGCGGGACACCCTGATTAAAAGTCAGGTGCTCTACCGACTGAGCTAATGGCTCACACGACTGGCCTTATCGGCCTGACAGGAACTGATTATATCAGTTTGGCTCCCGTTTTGTCAATGCTTTTCGTGTATTTTTTCGAATTGGTCTATAAATCCATTGGATGCGCTTCGCACTTTATCGCTCTATTCGCAATACGCCAGAATATCCCGTGCCGCCAGTATGCCGCTGACCGAGGCTTGCATCAGGCCCCGGGTGATCCCGGCGCCATCGCCCACCGCATAGAAGCCTCGGATCGCCGTTTCCATATTGTTCTTAACTTCGATCTTGGAGGAATAGAACTTGGCTTCGACGCCGTAGAGCAATGTGGCTTTGCTGTACAAACCCGGGGCGATCTTATCCAAGGCCCGCAGGGTCTCCATGATGGAGGTCAGAAAACGCTGGGGCAGCACGAAGCTCAAATCCCCGGGAACGGCACTCTTCAGGGTGGGGATGGTGGTGGATTTGGCCAAACGCCCCTTATCGCTGCGTCGTCCTTTGATCAGATCCTCCAGACGCTGCACCATGATCCCTCCGCCGGTCAGCATGTTGGCGCATTGGGCTATATATTTGCCATACTCAATGGGCTGGTCAAAGGGTTCCGTGAAATTGCTGGAAACCAGCAAAGCAAAATTCGTGTTGCCGGTCTTCAGACTCCGGTCCAAGAAACTGTGCCCGTTGACCAAGGCCACACCGCCATCATAGTTCTCCTCGGAAACGATGCCGCCCGGATTCATGCAAAAGGTTCTGACCTTGTTTTCGAAGGTGTCGGAGAAATAGATCAGCTTCGCTTCATAAAGCTCCTTTGTGAGATGGTCCATAACGGAATTGGGGGTTTCCACACGAACGCCGATGTCCACCGCATTGTTGATCGTCTTCAGGTTCAGTTTGTGGGCCTGCCGGGTCAGCCATTCAGCCCCGCCTCGCCCCGGCGCCGCAATCACCTTGGGCGCATGAACGGTTTCCCGGGAGCCGTCCGGATTCTGAAGCACCGCGCCCAGAACCTGATCGTCCTCCACCAGGATATCCGCCACCGGCGTCAGCGGCCGGAACTCAATTTTTTTCTGACCGACCAGATCCACATAAATGTTCTTTAAAACTTCATAGCCGGTCTCCGTCCCCATGTGCCGGACCGGGCAGGGAACCAGAAGGATGCTGTGCCGGGACGCCTCATAAGCGATATCGTCCACGCTTTTGCTGTTGAGGCCGTGCACCTGATCCGGCGCCCCGTAATGGCAGTAAATCCGGTCGGCATAATCGATCATCGATTGGGTTTCTTCATGCCCAATGTACTCGGACAGCTGGCCGCCCACATCCGGCGAGAGGGACAGCTTGCCGTCGCTGAATGCCCCTGCTCCCGCCCAGCCGCACATGATGTTGCAGGGCTGGCAATGGGCGCAATGTCCCGTTTTGGGAATGGGACATTGGCGATGCTGGATTTCCCGCCCCTTATCCACAAGCAAAACCCGGATATCCTTGTTTTCTTTGACCAGTTCGCCGGCTGCGAAGATACCGGCCGGCCCTGCGCCGATGATCAGCACATCATAGGACTTGATCATTCATTTCCCCCCTGTCGACCTTCACCGGTTCCGTACAGATTGAAAAATTTTGTGTATCGGTCGTCAAAGCCCAATTCAATGGTTCCTACCGGGCCATTACGATGTTTGGCCACGATGATTTCCGCAATGCCTTTTCGTTCTGTATTGCGGTCATAATACTCTTCACGGTAAATAAACATGACCATGTCGGCATCCTGCTCCAAGGCCCCCGACTCTCTCAGGTGGCTCAGTCCAGGACGCTTGTCCGCGGTCTTTTCCACTTCACGAGACAGCTGGGACAATGCGATGACCGGCACCTTCAGCTCTCTGGCCAAGGCCTTCAGGGAACGGGAGATTTCGGAAATCTCCTGCTGGCGGTTGTCGCCGCCCTTCTTGTCCCCCTGCATCAGCTGCAGATAGTCCACCAGGATCATTTGCAGGTCCTGCTCCGCTTTGAGGCGACGGGCCCGGGACCGCAGTTCGCTTACCGTGATTCCCGGCGTATCGTCGATATAGATGGGCGCCGCCGAAAGGATCGCTGCCGCGTCCACCAGTTTCTGCCAATCGCCGCCGCTGAGGCGGCCGTTGCGCAGGGCCGTCTGTTCAATGTTGGCCCGGGAGCTCAGCAAGCGCTGCAGCAACTGTTCTCTGGACATTTCCAGGCTGAAGATGCCCACCGGCGCTTTGGCGCGCACGGCGGCGCTTTCGGCAAGATTCAAGGCAAAGGCGGTCTTGCCCATGGAGGGGCGCGCCGCCAGGATGATCAGGTCTGAAGGCTGCCAGCCGCTGGTGAACTGGTCCAGGACCTTGAAATATGAAGGGACCCCGGTCAAGCCCTCCTGCCGCTTGGACAAATTCTCGATCCGCTCCACCATATCCGGAATCATATCCCGAATCGGCAACAAACCTTGACCGCCCGCGCTGCGGCCGATCTGAAAGATGGATTGTTCCGCCTGCCCAAGCAGGTATTGGGTTTCGTCCTTGGCTTCGTAGCAACGCAGATTGATGTCGTTGGTTACACGAATCAGCTGACGCAGCAAGGCTTTCTCGGAAACAATTTTGGAATAATAACGGATCCCGGCGGTGGTGGGAACCATATTGGCCAGCGAGGCCAGGTAGCTCATGCCACCGACCTTCTCCAGGCTGTCCTTCTGCCGCAAGGTTTCTGTGACCGTGACCAGATCCACGGAGTCTCCCCGAACCTCAAGCTCCCGGATGGCGCCGAAAATCAAACGATGGGCATCCCGGTAGAAATCCGCTGCCGTCAGAAATTCCGATGCGACCACCACCGCTTCCCGGTCCAGGAGCATCGCGCCTAAAACCGCCTGTTCCGCCTCATTGCTGTGAGGCGGCATTTTATCCAGCTCTGTTGACATAGGCTACGCCTCCGCCACCATGATTTTTAAAGTCAGCACCACTTCCGGATGGAGCCTGACCACCACGTCCTGCTCTCCCAAAGTTTTGATCGGATTTTTGATTTCGATTTTGCGCCGGTCCATGACGATGCTGTAATTCTTTTCCAGCGCATCGCCAATGTCCTTGTTGGTGATGGCGCCGAAAAGGCGGTTGCCGCCCCCCGTCTTGGCATGGACTACCACCTGCAGTTCTTTCAGCTTAGCCGCCAAAGCCTGGGCGTCCGCCAATTCCTTCGCTTTTTTAGCATCGACAAGACGCTTCTGCCGTTCCAGCTCTTTCATGTTGGTTTCCGTGGCTTCGATGGCCGTCTTGCGCGGAAATAAAAAGTTCCGGGCATAGCCTTCCGCTACATTGACCACTTGGCCCTTGAGGCCGGTTCCTTTGACATCTTGCAATAAGATCACTTTCATTGTAAATCCTCCTGTCCCAGCATTCTAGGTTATTCGTCCGTCTTGGCATGATTCGGGGCCGTTGGTCTTGGATCATCCCTTTTGCCGGCTTCCGCCAAGCTTCCGGTAATCAAAGACCGTATCAAACAGTCCGATCACAGCCATCACCACCATAAAACCGCTCATCAGCAAGATAAAGCCTCCGACCAAAACAAGCTTGTACAGCAGCCGCTGCTCTTTCGGCGCTCGATATATATAATAGGAAGCCACCGTCAGCCCGCTGATCACCAGGATCGGCATATACAGCATCAGGATGTTGAACCCGATGTTTGAGACCATCGGGAATTGGGGGAGAAACCGTCCGCCCAGGAAGGCCATAGCAAATCCTGCAATGAACCCCCAGATTGTCCACCAGGGCAAACGCCAAAGGCGAAAAGGCACCATCTCCGGCAATTCCACCTTAAGCTTGATCAGGACCTTATTGGCCATCAGATAATTGATCAGGGCTGAAAACGCGGCACTGACCAGAAGCAGGGCAGGAAGCAACAGCTCCAGCAGATCCAGCGCGGTTTTCCACTGGGCCGCAAACTCTGCGGCCGTCATGCCCATCCGTTCCAAGGTGCCGCTGCTTTCATAGATCGGCATGATCATATCCACCGACTGCATCATGGAATCCCTCAGCGCTAGCCACTGCTGCCAGGGCGTGATGCCGGTGATGGCGAAGGACAGCAGAAGCGATAAAAGCATCGACAGGAAGGTGGCTGCGGTTGTGACCAGCAGCGTCGGCGCCGTCGTCCATTTTTTGCGGAAGGCATTTCCCAATAAAAGGGCCGGTCCTGCACAGGGGATCACAATGGTTAATCCCGATATGGGGGATCCGGTCATCAGGATGATCAACGTCGCCGCAGCCATGGTCAATATCCCCGCTCGCATGCCATGACGGACGCATACGGAAACCACCGGCAAAGTCCAAATCAAGGCCACCAGGACGCCTAATACCGGGATATAGATGTTGACCAGTGCCAGCACCGCCGTCAGGGCCGCCATGATGGCGCCTTCGGTCAGAGCCCGGGTTTCCATACTCAACTTGGATCTTGCCATCGTCTCACCTCTTACTGTGTTTCGAAACAGCTGCCGCTAAGCAGACTGCCCTTTCAGCATATCATAAATAGGACCAAAAAAAAAGCCGGTGAATCCTCACCGGCTTTTGACTGCTTATTCCGCAGAAAAGGGCAGTAATGCAACATTACGGGCCCGTTTGATGGCAATGGTCAGCTGGCGCTGATGCTTTGCACAGTTGCCGGAAATCCGGCGGGGAAGAATTTTACCGCGTTCGGTAATGTATTTGCGAAGGCGTCCCGTTTCTTTGTAGTCGATGCTTTCAACCTTATCGACACAAAAACTGCAAACACGTTTGCGGGGACGACGTGTACGATCACGTTTCACTGCTGGTCCCTCCTATCGTCTTAAATTAAAAAGGAACATCCTCATCGGAAAATCCGATCTCGCTTCCCAATGCGCTGGGCGCGGATGGTTTGGCGTCACCCTTTTTGTCCAGAAACCGGACAGAATCGGCCACAACTTCCGTAACCCAATGGCGCTGGCCATCTTTGCCGTCGTAGGTGCGGATTTGAAGCCGGCCATCCACGGCAGCCAGGCTGCCTTTGCTTAAATAGTTGGCACAGTTCTCTGCCTGCTTTTGCCACACGACAATCGAAATGAAGTCGGTTTCGCGCTCTCCCTGGGGATTGGGCCGGTTACGGTCCACCGCCAGCGTGAAGCTCGCCACGGCGACTCCATTGGGCGTATACTTCAGTTCCGGGTCTTTGGTCAGCCGGCCGATCAGAACAATACGGTTCAACAAGCGAATCACCGCCTAATTTTTCATGGTAAACCTATTTTTCGTCTTTGTTGATGATCATGAATCTCAGCATATCGTCTGAAATCTTCATGACACGGTCAAGCTCCACGACTACGGCAGGTTCGCTCTTGAAGGTTACCAAAACATAATACCCTTCGTGCAAATCCTTGATTTCGTAAGCCAAGCGGCGCTTGCCCCATTTGTCGACGGAAACCAGCTCACCCCCGCCGTTGGTAATGATCGAAGAATATTTCTCCATTAACTGGATCAATGCTTCTTCTTCCATATCCGGCTTCAGGATGTACATCAGCTCATAGTTTCTCATCTGACTTCACCTCCTCCCTTTGGACTAAACGGTCCCATCGATCGATGGGACAGGGATATAACTCATGTAGTTTAACATTTTTTTACCACGAAAGCAAGTTTTAACTTTCCGCAGACTCCACTTTTTTGATGGCCTTCAGAAGATCATCCCGCTTCATCAACAGGATATGGCCGCATCCCAGGCATTTCAGGCGATATTCCATGCCTGGCCGGAGGACCTGCCATTGCGTGCTGCCGCAGGGATGTTTCTTTTTTAAGGTCAGGATCGTTCCTTCTTTATAAACGGTCATAGCCCGCCTCCCGATGGGTCTTTGGTTTACCCTCCAGCATCGTCACCTGGCGCTGGGGGAAAGGTATTTCGATGGATTCACGCTGAAAAGCCTCTTGAATGCGCCGGCGCAAGGTCATTTCCACAGCCCACTGCTGCAGCGCCTTGGCTTTGGCTGTGATGCGAAAGACAATGGCTGAATCCCCAAGGGCGGTGATGCCTTGGACAACTGGCTTTTCTTCCAGGAGGTCCTTTACCTCAGCCGCGGTTTCCTCGCACACTCGCTCCAATACGCTGACCACCTGCTCCATATCGCTGTCATAGGCTACGCCGACTTCCACTAAAGCACGGCGGCTTCCCCGGCTGTGATTGGTCACCGTTCCGATGCTGCCGTTGGGCAGGATATGCAGCTGTCCTGCGAAATCCCTCAGATACGTGCAGCGCAAGGTTACCTGCTCCACAAAGCCCTCCACGCCCTGGGTGCCGATGAATTCCCCCACGCTGTACTGATTTTCCAGCAGAATAAAAAAGCCGCTGATGACATCTTTAAATAGACTTTGTGCGCCAAAAGCAACGCCAACGCCTAAAACGCCGGCCGTAGAAAGGATCGCCAGCACCGGCACGCCAAAACGGTCCAGGATGGTCACCGCCATAATGAAGTAAATCCCGTATCGGGCGCAGCTTTCCAGCAAATGGATCAGCGTGCGTTCTCTTGGCTGGATCTCCGATCCGTTGCGTTGTCTGAGGTCGAAAAACCGTTTGATCGAGGCATTCCCAATTTTAATCAGCACCATGCCGCCCGCCAGAATGAGGACGATGGTTGCAATGAGATTGAATAATTCAGCACTATGGACAAATAATTGATCGAACCAATCCGACAATCCTAATTCCCCCTGTCAGAATGCGCTTCACCGCTGCACCGGCAGACGGCTCAGCAGGATTCTAATTTTTCTATGCTTTGGATGCGGCTTTCCTGAACCCAGGGCTCTCGGTCCGCCGGCAGATTTTTCAGCAGTGGGATCGCCCGCTTGTTTCCGAAATCCGCCAGAACCCTGGCAGCCTTTGCCCGGACAGACCAGTCGGCATGCTCCAGCAGTCCGGCCACGTTGCCCCAAAGGGACTGCATTTTCATGAGGCCGGCCGCCTTCAAACCGGCCTTCTGCAATTCTTCCCATGGGGAATTGAGCGCCAAATAGGCCAGTTGTTCACTGCGAGGATCCCTTGCTTCCGCCAAAAAGCCCAGGATCTGGGCCTGGATCGCAGGATATTCTTCGCTGTCGAACCAAGCCTCCCATAGGCAATCTCTTCCCCGTTTCCCTTTTTTGGCCAGGGCTTCCCCTGCCTTGGCGGCGGATGGCTGCTGCCGCAAAACCATGTTCATCAGAGGCTCAAGGACCCATTCCTCGGGAAACCAGCGCAGGGCAGCCGCAGCACTTAACTGCAGCGCCTCCTCCCGATCCGCCAGACTTCGCAGGACCAGGGAAAGGGATTTCTCTGTGGCCAGATAGCCCAGGCAATCGATCACAAGGCTTTGGTCCTGACGGTTTTTAAGCTTCTCGCCCAGCCATGCCTCTTCCTCATGAAGCAAAAAACGCACCATGCTCCTCAGCTGATCCTCGTCCAGCTCCGGAACCGATTGAAGGATTTGTTCCCAACGGGCTTCGACTTCCATAAGACACCGCCTTCCAGCAGATTATCCGATTCCCTTCTCTGGAATCATGCCAGCCATGGCAGAAAATAGGTCTGATAGGCATACGCCATCCAGGAGACGATCCTTGACTCCAGGATCCACTGATACACAGGATGATTGCCCGCCTCCATTCCCTTGATCAGGAACACCGGATACGCTGCCCCCAGCAGCAAGGTCAGGATGAACAGGCATATCGCAGTGCCAATCACCATACCCATGATCCCATCCACAGCTCCGAACAGCGCGATGCCGCCCTTGCCGGTAAACAGACCAAGAAACCAACGAACCGCAGCGGCGGCAAGTCCCCAAATCACTAAAAAGGTGATGGCATAGATGATGGTGTGGGCAAAGCTGCCCAGCATTTCGGCCATTACATTTTCAGGCGTCATGCCGGTGTGCCAGGCGGGCGCCGCCTGCTCCAGCGCCTGACGCAGATAATCTGCTGCGCCTTGGGGAATCGGCAAACTGTGGAGTTTCTCTTTAAACTCCTGCAAGGTGACCGCCGCCCGGTCGATGCCGGTCAGAAGCACCAGAACATTGTCAGGCAGCGCGCGAAAAAGAAAGTCAGAAATCAGCGCCTTCAATCCCAGTGCGGATTCAGCCCAAGCGGTGGCCACGGGCGCGGTCAGCCAAGCGGCCAGAAATCCCATAAGGCTTCCAATGAAGCCCCGAATGGCTCCGATAAAGCCCTTTTGATAACCGCGCACGGCCGCAGTGATAATGATCAAAACCAGAATTATGTCGATCCAAGGTATCATTTGATCGGCTCCTTTCCATCGCAATTGAATCCGGCAGACCGGGGCACGCTATGGCCCGCTGGTTTTCAGCAATATTCGCTTCGGTGCGTGGCATCCACAAGTTCGCGGTATTTTTCCACGACCTGTTTGATATCTTCCCATACGGTACGTTTCAATGACGGATTGCGCAGAAGCGCCGCCGGGTGGTAGGTCGGCATGACCCACCGTTCTTCCCAATACAGCCATTTTCCGCGAGAGGTCCCTATTTTGGCTTGAGGATCGATCAGTCCCTGCAGTGCCGTGGCGCCCAGCAGCACGATGATTTTTGGATCCACAATGGCGATCTGCTCCATCAGATAGGGCAGGCAGGCCTCCCTTTCCTCAGGCAGGGGGACCCGGTTGCCCGGTGGCCTGCATTTGACGATGTTGCCGATATACACATGCTCCCTCCGGTTGAAGCCGCCGGACTCCAAGATTTTATCCAGGAGCTGTCCGGCTCGCCCGACAAAAGGTCTCCCCTGCCGGTCCTCATCCTGTCCGGGGCCTTCACCGATGACCATCAGCCCGCCCTTTAAGCTGCCTTCCCCGAAGACAACCTGGCTGCAGCCTTCCCTCAGCTTGCAGCGGTGGCATAACAGAACCTGCTCTTTCAATTGTTGAATGGTTTCTTCTTTGTTCATATGCGGCTCCCTCTGTGTATTTCCCGGGAAATGACCTTTCCAAGGGGCTGTTGCCATTATATCATATCATTTACTTATAAAAAAAGCCTCCCCGGAAGGGAAGCTTCTTTGATTCTTTCAAAGCCAGCCGATGCAGCGTCTTGATCCTGATCGGGTCATGCCGGCTGGGTTTCTGTTTTTGCGGCCCGGTGGGTCGTGCAGCTGCCTTTGAAGATAGCCCCCTCTTCGATGATCAGGTAGCCGACCTCCAGGGTGCCGTGCAGCTTGGCGACCGCATTCAGCTCGACACGGCCCTCCGCTTTGATATCTCCCTGAACCTGTCCTCCCAGAAAAACGTTTCTTGCCTGGATATTCCCCTCAATGACGGCTTTTCCGCCAATAAACACGTCACCTTTGGTCTTTATATCGCCCTTGAAATGCCCATCCACCCGCAAGGTGCCCATGGACTCCAGATTTCCGGTGAATGTGCTTTCCTGACCGATCACGGCATCAACCTTGCCGATTTTTTCAGGATCAACCTCGGTAACTTTCGGTTTCTTTGCACCTAACATGGATACCCTCCTATTGCTTCAGAACTTTCAAGGGATCGATCCAGCTGCCATTGAGCTGGATTCCAAAGTGAAGGTGAGGGCCGGTCACGCGCCCGGAGGTTCCGCATTTGGCGATGATCTCTCCCTTGGTTACCTTCTGGCCTTCTTTCACAAGAACCGAACTGCAGTGGGCATACTGGGTCACATAGCCATAGCCGTGGGAAATGAGGACCATGCGCCCCCATCCGGATTTGTAGCCCACAAAAGTCACCACACCATTGCCCGCTGCCTTGATGCTGGTGCCGGTGCTGTTGGCGATATCAAGACCATAGTGCATTTCTGAGCCGCGGCCCGTTGGATTGCTTCGCCAGCCAAAGCGGGACGTGATCCGGCCGGACATGGGCCAAAAGTCAGGGGTCGCGGCATCCTTGGCCAGTTTTTTATCCACATCTTCCGACAGAACCGTCAGTGAATCTTCTTTTTCAGTCATCTGCTGATCCATATCCAGCAGCTCCTGCTTGAGATCCTCCAGCGTTTCAATGTTTTCGTAGTTTTCGGTCAAGTCGTAATCCTCGGCGGTGGTGCTGCTTCGGGAAGCCGTCAGTCCCGCCACGGCTCGCTGAGCTTCTGCTTCACCGGATGCGGCTGCTTCTTCAGGTTTCTCAAGACCAACCTTCTCACGGACCTGAGTGTCGAGGTTTTCAAGGTCCGTCATCTTGCTTTGCATCGCCTGGGCGATGTCCTGCAATTCCTGGATCTGGACGGACTGGGATTCATTGATGGAGGCAAGCTGCTGGTTCTCGGATTTTAAATATTGGAGATTCCTGTAATCCCAAACGAAAAAGCCTCCGACAGCCAGTCCAGCGATCAATGTCATGCTCAGTGCGACGGTTCCGATACGGAGCCATTTCACGGATATGCAAAAATCTTTGACAGGCTTGCCGGGGCCTCCCATAAACATCAGTGTGATCTTATCGTTCTGCTTCCTTTTTGCGTCAATGTATGTTCTTGCTTTCCGGGTAAACGAAATCAAAGTTGCGCCTCCTGTGGTCAGAATCTATGATTGGCCCGGGCCCATCAAACACCCAAGCTTCCTTTTCAATTTGAACCCTGATTCAGCTTGCTTTGTTAAAAGATTGTTAACAGTGTAACACATTGAGATCGCTTTGGAAACCCCTTTCGAGGCACATATAAGAGTTGCCATATTAGTGCAGGATGCTGCCGTTGTCCTTATAAGCCAGTTTGATGGCCTTCAGTTCTTCTTCAGTCAGAACGTTTTCAGCCTGTCCCCAGCTGCGGACCGCTTTGACGTAGGTACGGCTCTGTTCCTGGGTGAAAATCCCGGTGACGACAAAGCCGCTGCCCGCGTCGTTCAGAACCGCCAGGCTATAGCTTAGATTGCCGTTGTTTTCCTTAAATGCGTCGTATCGGACCAGCCCCAGCCTTCTCAGGTTCCGGTCGCTCAGACGTTGAAAACCCTTGACCGCTTCCCGGATCTCCTGATGCTCCACATTCAGTTGGTTCAAGGTGTTGCGATGCTCCACCAGCATGGTTTCCAAATCATGGCCTCGGCTGCCCTGAAGCATGGCATTCAGCCGTTTTTCGAGTCTGGAATGCCTGACATGCAAAAGGATCTGGCTGCAAACCAGCAAAAAAACCAGGCTCCCGCCGAAGGCAAGCAGAATCTGTTGGGGGTCCCATTGGCTGAAAAAGGTCATGATGATCGTCCTCTCAAATGTTATGCTTTCCAGAAAGCTGCCATGAGACCGGCCAGCAGTAAGGCCGGCAGCATATTGGCCGTTTTATACTTTTTGATTTCCAACAGGTTCAGCGCGATGGCAACGATCAGCATACCCCCGGTGGCCGTCATCTCCGTGATGATCGATTCCGTGAAGTATTGCTGCACCCATTGGGCGGAGAGGACGATCGCCCCCTGATACGCCAGGACCGACAACGACGAGGCAATGACGCCCCAGCCGATGGTCACGCTCAGGACCACCGCAAAGATTCCGTCGATCACCGCTTTGGTGATCAGAATGCTGTGATCACCTGCCAGTCCGCTCTGGATGCTGCCCATGATCCCCATGGGACCGATACAGAAAAGCAAGCTGGCATAAACGAAGCCTCGGTTGAAGCCCTCTCCCCGGGTGGACAATCTGCTCTCCACCCAAAGGCCGAAACGGTCCATCCACCCCTCGATGTCCAGCCAATGCCCAAGAAGGCTTCCCAGGGTTAAACTGACAATCATTATAATGAAGTTGTCGGCCTGCAGTCCCATTTGCAGTCCCAGAAGGAGCAGCGCCAGGCTGGCCGCGCCGATGGCGGCTTCCTGATAAGCGCTTTTCAGGTTTTTCCCCAGCAGCAAGCCGGCAAGGGATCCGAAAAAAATCGCTCCCCCATTGATCAAATTCCCCAGCATGTTTTGGACCTCGAATCTTATGGCATTATCGGCCGGCCGCAGCCCCCGCGCTCGATCATCTGACGAAACCTATTATAGCATGGATCAAAACGGTTTGTTAGCTTGGAATTTTCCATCCGGAGAGAGACCTAGGGGGCACGGATACGATCCGTGCCCCCTAGCAATCCTTTTTCCCCGGGTTATCGGTGATGGCGGCTCGAGCCGCCATCACGCCAGCATCCGTCAGCCCTATTTCGCAGGCTGGTCGGGAATCTCGACGCTATACTTGGGCCGCTTGACATAGTGGGTGTGCAACAGATGATGGGATTTTTCGCTGAGGGGCTTGCCCAGATACTTCTCGTAAATCTCGATGATTTCAGGATTCTCATGAGATTTGCGAATGGCCTTTGACTCGTCCACTGCGTAAATGGCTTTATGTCGCAGAACCTGGTAGTCTTCGGGCAGATTCAGGCGCTGGGGCCCGGTGACGATGGGCTGTCCGCCGCCGCCCACGCAGCCGCCGGGACAGGCCATGATTTCGATGAAGTGATAGTCTCCCTCTCCGGAACGGACCCGGTCCAGGAGGTCCGCCGCATTCTGCAGACCGTGGGCCACTGCCACCCGAGCCTCGCCGAAGCCGGGAATGTTCACGGTCGCTTCCTTGATGCCTTCCATGCCGCGGACGGAGCAGAATTCCACCTTGTCCAAGGTTTCGCCGCTGATCACTTCGTAAACCGTTCTCAGGGCCGCTTCCATCACGCCGCCGGTGGCGCCGAAAATAACCGCTGCGCCGGTAGAGGCGCCTAAGGTTCTGTCAAAATCCTCATCCGGCAGATTCGCGAAGTCAATGCCGGCTTTCTTGATCATGCGGGCCAGCTCGCGGGTGGTGATGACCGCGTCCACGTCCTTGTGGCCGCTATCCTTCAGCTCCGGACGGTCACATTCAAATTTCTTGGCCGTGCAGGGCATGGCGGAAACTGAGTAGATGCTCGCAGGGTCAATGTTGTTGATCTCTGCATAATAAGTTTTTGACAAGGTGCCGAACATGGCCTGGGGCGATTTTGCAGAGGACAGGTTTTCGATAAACTCCGGATAATTCTGTTCACAGAACTTGACCCAGCCCGGGCTGCAGGATGTGATCAAGGGCAGCTTGCCGCCAGTGGCGATCCGATGCAGAAGCTCGTTGCCTTCCTCCATGATCGTCAGGTCCGCGGTGAAGTCTGTGTCAAATACCTTGGCAAAGCCAAGTCGGCGGAGGGCCGCCACCATTTTGCCTGTGACGGGGGTGCCCATGGGCAATCCGAACTCTTCCCCCAAACCGGCCCGGATGGAAGGCGCCGTCTGGACCACCACATGTTTGGTGGGATCCGCCAAGGCTTTCCAGACCCGTTCGGTATGATCCACTTCTCTCAAGGCACCCACCGGGCAGACGTTGATGCACTGTCCGCAGTTGGTGCAGTTGACTTCCGCCAGGCCCCGTTTGAAGGCTGGGCCCACGGTGGATTCAAAGCCGCGGTTGATCAGGCCGAGAACGCCTACATTCTGGACTTGGTTGCAGACCGCCACACAGCGGCGGCAAAGAATACACTTCGAGGCATCCCTCACGATAGAAGGGGAAGAAAAATCAATGGGGTATTCTTTTCTTTCTCCCGTAAAGCGCACATGATCAATGCCCATCTGCTGCGACAGCGCCTGGAGCTCGCAATTGGTGTTGCGGACACAGGTCAGGCAATCCTGGGGGTGGTTGGAAAGCAGCAGTTCAACCACCGCTTTCCGCGCTTCCAGAACAGCCGGCGTATGGGTGTGGACTTTCAGCCCCTCGCTGACGGGATAGACGCAGGAAGCCTGCAAGCCCCTGGCGCGTTCGATTTCAACCAGGCAAACGCGGCAGGCACCGATTTGATTGATGTCCTTCAGATAGCACAGGGTCGGGATCTGAATGCCCGCCTTCTGAGCCGCCTGCAGAACGGTATAATCAGACGGTACTTGAATCTCAACACCGTCAATGGTTACCGTTACCATTTCCATAGCATTACACACTCCTTCTCTAAGCCATTGCCCTATTCTTTACTGATGGCGCCAAATTTACAGCGGGTGATGCAGTCACCGCATTTGATGCATTTCTCCACGTCGATCGTGAAGGGTTCTTTGATCTTGCCGGTGATTGCTTCCGCGGGACAGTAGCGGGCACAGAGGCCGCAGCCTTTGCATTTCTGAGGGTCGATCTTGTAAGACAGCAGCGCCTGGCAGACGCGGGCAGGGCACTTTTTGTCATAGATATGGGCTTCATATTCTTTCCGGAAATGCTTGATGGTGCTCAGCACCGGATTCGGTGCCGTTTGCCCCAGCGCGCACAGCGAAGCGGATTTGATCGTCGTCGCTAAGGTTTCCAGATTGTCCAAATCCTCCGGTGTCCCTTTTCCGGTTGTGATCTTGTCCAGGATCTCCAGCATTCTCTTGGTTCCGATCCGGCAGGGGGGACATTTTCCACAGGACTCCTCCTGGGTGAATTCCAGGAAGAACCGGGCGATGTCCACCATGCAGTTGTCCTCATCCATGACGATCAGACCGCCGGAACCCATCATGGAGCCGGCTGCGGTCAGGTTGTCATAGTCGATGGGGATATCCAGGTGGGCTTCCGTCAGGCAGCCGCCGGAGGGTCCGCCGGTTTGGGCGGCTTTGAATTTCTTGCCCTTGGGGATTCCGCCGCCGATATCATAGATGATCGTGCGCAGGGTGGTCCCCATGGGGATCTCGATCAGCCCGATGTTGTTGATTTTTCCGGCCAGAGCGAATACTTTGGTCCCTTTGCTCTTCTCGGTACCCATGGAAGCAAACCATTCCCAGCCGTTACGGATGATCTTGGTCACATTGGCAAAGGTTTCCACATTATTGATGATGGTGGGCTTGTCAAAAAGTCCCTTCACAGCGGGGAAAGGCGGTCTCGGCCGGGGTTCGCCGCGGCGGCCTTCAGTGGAAGCCAGCAACGCGGTTTCTTCGCCGCAGACAAAGGCGCCGGCGCCCAGACGGATATCGATATTAAAGCAGAAGTCCGTCCCGAAAATATGGTCACCCAGCAAGCCGTATTCTCTGGCCTGCTTGATGGCATGCTTCAGGCGTTCCACGGCGATGGGATATTCTGCACGGACATAAATGTATCCCTGGTTTGCTCCAATCGCATAGCCTGCAATCGCCATCGCTTCCAGAATGCCATGGGGATCACCTTCCAGAATGCTCCGGTCCATGAACGCACCGGGGTCGCCTTCGTCAGCGTTGCATACCACATATTTCTGATCGTCTTTGGACTTGTAAGCAAATTCCCATTTGGTCCCGGTGGGGAATCCTCCGCCGCCACGGCCGCGAAGTCCGGATTTCTTGATGATGTCGATCACTTCCAGGGGGGTCAGGTCCTTCAGGCAATGAGCCAGTGCAAAGTAACCGTCCTGTGCAATATATTCTTCAATGTTTTCAGGGTCGATCAAGCCGCAGTTATGCAGGGCCACTCTTTTCTGATGCTTGAAGAATTCGATGTTTTCCATCTCCACCACATCGGTGGTTTCTTTTTCATGCTGATACAGAAGGCGTTCTACGGGGCGCCCTTTGATAAAGTGCTCTTCCACGATCTGGGCTGCGTCCTGAGGTTTGACCTGGCAATAGAACGTCCCTTCAGGATAGACGACCATGATCGGTCCTAAATTACAGAAGCCAAAGCAGCCGGTCTCAATGACCTTGACCTCTTTTTCAAGGCCTCTCTTGATAATTTCCTCGTATAAGTTCTGTCTCAGCAAACGGCTATCCATTGAAGTACAGCCTGTTCCGGCGCAGACCAATACGTGAGTACGGTAAAACTCCATGGCACTATTCCTCCTATCTTGAGCCGCAAATGATTAGTCTTGGCGGTTTAAAAGCCATTCACTGATGGGCTGATGATTGATCACGTGACGCACGACAATGCTCCTGGCTCTATCGGGCGTTACCTTCAGATAGATATAAGGTGTTTCTCCAGGCATGGTCACCGTCACCAGCGGTTCATTCACACACATTCCTGGACAACCGCTTTGAACGACATGGATGTCTTTGATTTGGCGTGTTTCGATTTCTTCAAGAATCGCGGTCAAGGCTTCCCGGGCGCCGCTGGCGATCCCGCAGGTCCCCATATGCACATTGATGGTCGGAACACCTTTTTCACTTCGGCTGACCACGTCGCCAATCTTCTTGGCTTTTATGGCTCTAAGCTCTTCAATGCTTTTCATGGCTGTAAGACTCCTTCCTATGCTGCAATCGGATTATTCGAATTGGGCGAGAATGCCCGCCACATCATCGGTTGTCAATCGGCCGAAAACCTTGCCGTTCACATTCAGAACCGGCGCCAAACCGCAAGCGCCCAAGCAGCGGCAACCCGCCAAGGTAAAGCGCCCATCCGGCGTGGTTTGTCCGACCTTGATTTTCAACTGTTTTTCAAATTCAGCAACAATTTCTCCGGCGCCCTTGACGTAGCAGGCCGTTCCGAGACAAATGCTGATTTTGTATTTTCCGATAGGCTCTGTGGTAAACAGGGAGTAGAACGTGACGACGCCGTAAATCTTGCTTAATGGAATTCCCATGGCTTCTGCCAGATAGGCTTGCACATCCTCCGGCAAAAAGCCCAGGAAGTGTTGGATCTGCTCGAGGTTTTGGATGAGCATCGATTCATCGCGACCGTTTTGATCCAGAATCTGGTCGATTTTGACAAACCGTTCATCCTTGCATGCAGAACCGCATTGACAACTCATAGCTATTTCCCCCTTATGCTTGATCATTATCCTTGCCCGCTGGCCGCAGACGAAGCGTCTTCGGCCATTTTGAAAACAATTAATATCTTTGGGTACTTTGTGAATGTCTTAACTTTCTTAAGCAAAAAAAAGCATATCCGAATGATTCCCAAGCGCTTCTTTTGCTGCGATAAAACTGCGATCGGTGTTCGATTGGCCGGCAACAGGCCCCTATGCGTCGCCGGCGGGACAAAATTTTAATATGCTCTGCGTATTCAGTTGTAAAAATCATCCACTTTGCCAGACCTGAACATGATGTGTTTTTCTTCTTCACCCCTTTTTCAGTCAATTTCCCCATATCCCGTAAAAAGCGTCAAAATGCGATCTAAATCATCTTGATGATAATACTCAATGATGATTTTCCCTCCCTTTGCACTTTGAACAACCTCGACTTTTGTGTTGATTCGTTCCCTCAAAACGCGCTCTATTTCTTTCAATTCCACCGGCATCGTGCTTTGAGCGCTGTCGCTTTTGTTTTCCTGGGCCATTTTTTCTTTAGAAGCGGTAATCTGGCCCGTTAATATTTCTTGCGGCATTTCCGGAAGGTTCGCGTTGGAGGGAAACTGGTCGGGCAACGTTGGCTCAGAGGCGGCATGGACCCAGGCCTCAGCTTCCCGGACTGTTGCCTTTTGTTCAACCATGATGTCCGCCAATCGCTCAGCTTCCTCCTGCGGAAGTGTCAGCAATGGCCGCACATGGCCGGTCGTGAGTTTTCCCTGGGCGAGTTGGTTTAGAATTTTCGTGGAGAGATTCAGCAGCCGCATGCTGTTTGCAATAAAAGAACGGCTTTTTGATACGCGTTTTGCAATCTGTTCCTGGGTCAATCCAAATTCTTCCGATAATTTTTTGTAGGCAATGGCCTCTTCCACCGGATTCAGGTCTTCCCGTTGAATGTTCTCAATGAGCGCGATTTCCATCATTTCGTCATCGCTATAGGTTTTGACGACCGCCGGGATCGTTGTCAAGCCCGCTGCCTGGGAAGCCCTCAATCGACGTTCACCGGCCACCAGCTGATAGCCGCCCTCATCGGTTTTGCGCAAAAGAACCGGCTGGACAACCCCATGCCTTTTGATCGATTCTGTCAGTTCGGCCAATTTCTCTGGATCGAATTCCCTTCTTGGCTGATAAGGGTTTGTTGTAATTTTCACAATCGGTATTTCGCTGGTCTCGCCGTTTTCCAGCGCGACATCAGGTTCTTGCGGTATGAGTGCGGATAGGCCTTTGCCTAAGCCGCCCTTTCCTTTAGGATTCGACACGGGCAATTACCTCCTGCGCCAGTTTTTTATATTGTTCTGCGCCTTTGGACCTTGCATCATAGATTGCGATCGGCACGCCGTAACTGGGCGCTTCGCTGAGTCGGACATTTCTTGAAATTCCTTGTTCAAAGACTTTGTCTTTGAAGAAGCTCCTGACCTCATCAGCCACTTGACTAGACAGGTTCGTTCGAAAATCCTGCATGGTCAGTAAAGCTCCGAAAATTTGCAGCCTGGGATTCAGATGTTTTCGCACAAGATTAATTGTGTTCAACAACTGTCCAAGACCTTCCAGTGCGTAGTATTCGCATTGAACCGGGATCAATGCGCCATTGGAGGCCGTCAAACCATTGAGTGTCAGCAATCCCAGAGATGGGGGGCAATCGATGAGAATGAAATCAAATCGGGCCTGGATCTGGGATAACGCATCCTTTAGTTTTTTCTCGCGGTTGGTCATCCCGACCAACTCAACCTCCGCCCCTGCCAGCTGAATCGTTGCCGGCAGAATTTTAAGGCCATCGATTTCAGTGTCGAGCCATGCGCGTTCAATGGGGTATTCGTTGATAATCACATCATAGATGCAGTGCATCCCTGACTTCTTCTGGATACCCATTCCGCTGGTGGCGTTACCCTGGGGATCCAAATCAACCAAAAGCACCTTCTTTCCTTCCAGGGCTAGGGCGGCTGATAGATTCACTGCCGTCGTTGTTTTCGCTACGCCGCCCTTCTGGTTGGCTATGGTCAGTATGATCCCCATGTTTTCCTCCAAAGTGCATTCCAAGGATTCTCCGAATGTTTCACGTGAAACAATTATACGGCTTATCTCGATTCGGTACAATCCCAAAATTGTTAATTTTGTGAATCTTCTTTCTTGATCCGTGGCAACTGAATGGTCACCTCAATATAGTCGTCATGGTCGGTCTGTGTCATTTTTATCGGCAAACCGGCTTCCTCGATGGTGGCAACGGCTGATTTGATGGTGTTGATGTATATCCTCATGTCCCTGAAAATTCTTTTGATGCGCTGGCGCTTTTCGGGCGGTGCGTCTTCCATGTGGATCTCTTCTTCGGTTAAAATCGCCTTTCCAGCTAAATAATCCTCAATAAGAAGCTCTGTCTGGCGAACCGTAAGCTCATGTTCATAAATTTCCTTGAGAATCATCAGCTGATCATTCGGGGTATTCAGCTTGAGCAAGGCTCGGATGTGGCGTTCTGACAAAAGTTCAACCATCACGTTTTCCCGGACGGCGGGGTCCAGTTTGAGGATGCGCAGCTTATTAGCGATGGTGGGTTGGCTTTTTCCAACACGTTGGGCAACTTCCTCCTGGGTAAGGCTGAATTCCTCGATCAGTTTGCGATACCCCTCGGCCTCCTCGAAATAACTGAGGTCCGCTCTCTGAAGGTTTTCAACCAAAGCGACCTCTGCCAGTTCCCGATCCGAAAACTCACGGATGACCGCCGGAATCTGCTTAAGCCCGGCTCTTTGAGATGCACGAAAACGACGTTCCCCGGCAACAATTTCGTAGACCTCTCCGCGGGAACGCACTAAAATAGGCTGGATCACTCCCAGTTCCCTAATGGAACGGGCGAGCTCATCCAGCTGTATGGTGTCAAAGTATTTTCGCGGCTGGAAAGGATTCGGGACTAGTTTATCGATATCAAGATCCATGACTTGGTCAACAACAGGATCACTCTCGCGAGAAAAGCCCAAAAACTTTGAGATGGTATCCTTGGCCAATATACTCCCTCCTTGTGCAATGTGTACTATTCGCCTTTTTGTTTTTAATATCCTTCTCGAGGACATAAAATATTAACTTTAATTAAGTTTTTATAGCCGGCATCGATGGGCTAGAGTGGTTTTCGCGCAGGCATACCGGCTTTTCTTGGATAGGCCGGAGGGGTCTGTTTGTTTTTCTGAATGAGGACAATATGCCGCTGGCCTTGGTTGTCGGGAAGCTCGGCCGACTCCGTGCCCAACAAGGCACCTCCCAGCAGGTTCAAGGCTCGGTCCGCGTCTGCCAGTTCCTGGAGATAGCCGGGGCCTTTGTAAGCGGCCATCACGCCATTGATTTTCAACAGGGGTAAGCCATATTCCGCAAGGACGGAAAGAGAGGCCACCGCCCGCGATACAACCCAGTCGAAGCGCTCGCGGTATAGCTTGTTCTGGCCGGCTTCCTCAGCGCGCAGATGGACTGCCTGAATGTCCTTTAAGTCCAAGGCTTGACATACCCTATTAAGAAAGTCTGTTTTTTTAGCTGACGCCTCAAATAGGACCATCTGGATGTCCGGACAGACAATTTTTAAAGGGATACCCGGAAAACCGGCGCCGGAGCCCAAATCTGCGACGAGCCCTTTCCCCTGCCATGCCTTTGCATGCGTCAACAGCAGCGAATCCAGAAAGTGCTTGATCCAAATGTCTTCAGGTTCCGTAATGGCCGTCAAATTAAACTTCTGATTCCACTCCAGCAGCAAGTCCATGTATTGGTCAAATCTCAGTTTCTGGGTCTTCGTCAACTCCAGTCGGAATGAATTGAATCGAGAATCCATCAGCACGTCTCCTTTGTATTTCTTTGGTTTTGCTGCTCCAGGTAGATCAGCAGCACAGAAATATCGGCGGGGGTAATGCCGGTGATCCGGGATGCCTGCCCAAGGGTCTCCGGACGATGGAGATTCAGCTTTTCACGGGCTTCCAAGGAAAGACCCTGGATCGGTAAATAATCTGCGTCCTGGGGAAGCGCCTTCTGTTCCAATTTATTGAATTGCCGGACCTGCGCTTCCTGTTTTTCGATATAGCCTTCATAACGAACCTGGATATCCAGCTGTTCTTCCACCTCTTCCGGATAGCTCGGCATTTGGGGCAATGCTTTCAGCGTCTGATATGACAATTCCGGACGTCTCAGCAATTCCATCAATGTGATGCCATGCTTTGGCAAAACGCTGCCTGCTTTGGTCAGCGTTTTGAGCATGGTCTCATCCTTCGGAGAAATCACCGTGTCACGAAGGGCTTTGATGCCTTCTTCAATCATCGCCTTTTTTTCGAGGAATGCCCGATACCGAGCCTCCGGCAGCAGCCCGATCCGATATCCCGCTTCGGAAAGTCTTAAGTCTGCATTATCCTGCCGCAGCAACAAGCGATATTCGGCGGCAGAGGTCAGCATACGATAAGGTTCACTGATTCCCTTGACCACCAGGTCATCGATCAGGACGCCGATATAGGCTTGGGATCTTGACAACACAAAGGGCTCCTTGCCTTGAATCGCCAAAGCGGCATTGATCCCGGCCATCAAACCTTGGGCAGCGGCCTCTTCGTATCCGGAAGTTCCGTTGATTTGGCCTGCAAAATACAGTCCGCGAATGGATTTGCTTTCCAAAGTATGCCGCAGCACAAGGGAATCGATGGCGTCATACTCGATGGCGTAACCGGACCGGACCACTTCCGCCTTCTCCATGCCTGGCACCGTGTGGAGAAACTTTTCCTGGACATCTTCCGGCAATGCGGATGAAAATCCTTGAAAATAATATTCCTGGGAATCCAGGCCTTCCGGCTCTACGAAGAGCTGGTGCCTTTCCTTGTCATGGAAGCGGATGACTTTGTTTTCAATCGAAGGACAGTAACGGGGTCCAATGCCGGGCAGTTCGCCAGTGTAAAAAAGGGACCGCCCGAGGTTTTCACGAATGATTCTATGGGTGGTCTCATTGGTATAAGTCAGATAGCATGGCAGATCCGGCAAATCCTGCCGCGTTTCTTCCGTTATCGCGAATGAGAAATGACGTCTCCGGGGATCTCCGGGCTGAAGGGTCATTTTCGAAAAATCGATGCTCCGTTGATGCAGCCTGGGAGGCGTTCCCGTTTTAAACCGACGTACGTTGAATCCGATGCTGCGCAGGGAATCGGATAGACCGTAAGCCGGCATCTGTCCGACCGGCGCCCCCGGGACATTGGATTCCCCCCGGATGATTCGGCTATCCAGATAAGTCCCGGTGCAAAGGATCACCGTTTTGGAAAGATATTGGGCTCCGGTTTCTGTTTCAACGCCCAACAGGTTGCCCGCATCGTCCGTTAAAATGGCAACGGCTACATTTTGCCGCACCAGCAGATTTTCCTGTTGGTCCATGATCCGGATCATGCGCCGCTGATATTGATATCGGTCGGATTGGACTCTGAGCGCATGGACGGCCGGTCCTTTGCCGGTGTTCAGCAGTTTTGCCTGAAGGGCTGTTGCATCGGTATTGATGCCCATTTCTCCGCCTAAAGCGTCGATCTCGCGGACAATATTGCCTTTGGCAGGTCCGCCAATAGATGGATTACACGGCATGAGGGCAATCAAGTCACGGCTGATGGTCAGAAGCAGTGTCTGACAGCCCAGCCTTGAGGCCGCCAGGGCCGCTTCGCAGCCGGCATGACCTCCGCCCACAACGACACAATCAAATGTTCCAGCGAAAAAAGCCATTGCTTTTCCTCCTACTTTCCCAGACAAAAGCGGGCAAAAATCTCGGAAACCACGGCTTCCTTGACGGTTTCGCCGGTGATTTCCCCTAAATATGACCAGGCATCCTGAAGATCAATGGACAGCAAATCGGTAGAGACTCCGCTTAAAAGGCCCTCGCAGGCGCTCTTCAGAGCCTTTTTCGTTTGAGCCAAGGCTTCTTCTTGCCTGCGGTTGATTAAAACGGCTGTATTGCCCGCTGTGAGCGTGCCTGCCTCAAACCGTTCACGGATTTTCCGGATCAACGCATCGATCCCTTCCTGTTCCAACGCCGATAGGATGCAGACCTCAAAGGGACCGGCCTCTTCTCGAATCGATCCTTCGCCTTCGGTGACCAAATCCGCCTTATTGGCAATCAATAAGGTTTTTTGGGGATCCAGGCCATGGAGCAGCTGCTGGTCTTCCTGCGTGAACCCTTGGGACAAATCCAGCACAAAAAGGACCAGATCAGCCTCTGCCGCAGCACGTTTGGCACGTTCTACTCCTTCTTTCTCCGCCAGGCTGCCCGTTTCCCGGACGCCTGCGGTATCCATCAGTATGATGGGGATTCCCTGGATCATCATGCGTTCCTCGATCACATCCCGGGTCGTCCCCGGCTCCGCTGTGACGATGGCGCGTTTCTGCTGCAGTAAACCATTGAGCAAACTGGATTTTCCCACATTTGGCCGCCCATAGAACACGATTCGCAGTCCTTCCCGGTAAATGCGGCCATAGGCTGCAGTTTCAAGCAAACGATCGATCTGCCGGAGCATGCTGAGAATTTCAGTTTTAAAAGTGACGGGCTCCAATGCCTGAGGAAATTCATCCGGGAAATCAATTTCAGCTTCGATCGAAGCAATCCAGCCAATGATTTTGTTTTTGATCATTTTGATATGATCGGATAAGCTTCCCTGCATTTGCTGGATCGCCACTTCTGCCATAACTTGGTTGGAGGATGAAACCAGATCCATAACCGACTCGGCCTGGGAAAGGTCCATCTTTCCATTTAAGAAGGCGCGTTGCGTAAACTCTCCCGGCTTTGCCGGCCGTACGCCTTGCCCTGCCAGCGCCTGTATGACCCTGGCTAAGACCAAGGGGCCTCCATGGCACTGCAGCTCGGCCACATCCTCCCCGGTAAAACTGGAGGGCCCTTGCATTTTCAGCAGCAAGGCCTGATCGAGAAGGACATCGCCTTCGTAAATCAACCCATAAGCCAAAGCATAGCAGGGCATGTCTTTGATCAAGGTGCCCTTCTTGCTCCGGAACAAGGCTTGGGCTGCAGGAAAAGCTTTCGGACCCGAAATGCGTATGGCGCCCATGGCGCCCATTCCCTGGGCGGTGATGATGGCTGCAATGGTGTCCTGGGTCTCGATCATGAAAGCCCTCCTTTCAAAAAAAATGCCGGCATTGCCGGCATTAAAAATATCAATATGTTACCACAAAGTACTTTTATCCTTGCCGTTTCGATCACTGGGAACATCCACGTCCTCGATGTTCGTATAGGTTCTCTTGGGCGGCCTTTCACTGAACCGTCGTTCAGAGGTGTAGGTCGGCGAAGGTTTCTTCGGAGCCTGTGGACGATCACTGCTTTTCCGTTCGCTGCTGTAGCTTCTCGTGCCGCCGTTGGTTGGCGATATGACCAAACGGCGATAGGGTTCTTCCCCTTCACTGAGGGTTTTGACTTCAGGATCGTTTTGAAGAGCGGTGTGGATAAGCCGTCTTTCCAGTGGACTCATGGGTTCTAGGACAACCTTGTGCCCCGTCCGTTTGACACGGGAGGCTAACCGCTTGGCCAATCGCGTCAGGGTTTCTTCCCGTCGGCCGCGATATCCCTCCGCATCCAGAATGATCCGCTTACGTTCCGTCTCGTGGCTCTTGTTGGAAATAATATTGGCGAGGTATTGGAGGGCATCCAGGGTATCCCCGCGGCGGCCGATCAAGGTGCCCATATGCTCGCCGGAAAGGATGAATTGGACGTATTCGTCCGTTTCCGTGCGTTTCACGTCCGCCGGTGCGCCCATCAAAGAAGTCACATTGCTCAGGAATTCAGAGGTTTTATCGCTTCCGGCAGAGGCAAGCTTCGGCGCACGCGGTGTTTCCTCTCCAGTCTTTTCTGTTTTCCTGATCGAAGTTTTCGGCTCGATGGCAAGCTTTTCGGATGTTTTGGTTTCAGCCGGTTCAATTTTCGTGACCCTGACCTTAGCATCTTTGGCGCCCAGAAATCCAAAAAGTCCTTTGGAAGCCTCTTCTAATACTTCAACAACGGCTTCAGCCTCGGTGCATCCCAATTCACTCAGCGCCAGCCGAATGGCTTCATCTTTCGTACGGGCTGACTTTAATACAACCTTCATTGCTCAATGCCCCCTTCCAGGATCTGTCGTACAGGAACCTACTCATCGCTTTGATCAAAATCCAAGGCTTTACCCCGGTTATTATCCTCGGCGCTGCTTTTGTTTTGTTTTACGGGTTTCTGCGGTTTTTTGAGCACTTTTTTCTGGCTTGCGGGACGGGAAGCTGCTTTTGCCGCCCTGGCCTCCGCTTCGGCGCGCTCTTCCTCTTCCATGACCTTCTTCATTTCTTTATGGGACCTGTCAATGATGATATTCGTCACATATTGCAAGCCTGCGCCCAAAGTATTGAAGGCAACCCAGTAAATCGCCAGGCCCGCCGCGAAATTGCGGCTCATCCAACCAATCATCAGCGGCATGATGTAAAGCATGGTGATCGTCATAGACTGAGCTGACGCACCGGTCTGAGGCGATGCGGACATGGTGATTTTAGATTGGACGTAAGAAGAAATGGCGACCAGGATCGGCAGGATCACCTTATCCGACTGGCTGATGTTGGGGATCCAGAAGAATGCAGACCCTAAAGCTTCATACTGGAAATCCCTCAATGCCTGGAACAATGCAAAAAGAATCGGCATCTGGATCAGCATGGGCAGACAGCCGGACACAGGGTTTGCATTATATTTTTTGTATAATGCGGCAATTTCACGGTTCAGGATCTCTGGGCTGTTTTTATATTGCTGCTGCAGCTGCTGCATTTTAGGCTGGATCAGCTGCATGCTTTTGGTCATTTTGGATTGACGCAGCGACAGCGGGAACATCAGCACCCTGACAATGACTGTAAAGATGATGATGGCCAGACCGTAGTTGGGAATTCCCACCGATACCGTTAATTTATAAAGGATCGTTAAAAAATCAGCCAATAGTTTTACAAGCGCATTCCACAAAATCATCCTGCTGTAAACGGGTTACAGCAGTTCACCTCCTGTCAGTTGTTTTTTATCGTTTGTTGGACTTTTTTGAGGGACTGGATCCCACCCTCCGGGATGAAAAGGATGGCACTTGGCAATCCTTCGTATGGTCAGCCATGTGCCCTTCAAAGCGCCGAATCTTCGAATGGCTTCCATGCTGTATTGGGAACACGTAGGATAAAAACGACAAGAAGGCGGCTTCAGGGGAGAAATAAATCTCCTGTAAAAAGCGATCAGTTTCAGTAAAAACCAACTCATACGCTCACTTCCCTAAAATGCCTGATCGATGAAGAACCCGGGAAAGATCCTTTTGGATCTGCGAAAAAGAGGCAGCCGCGATCCGGCTGCGTCCAACAATCACAAAATCGGTCCCCTCAGGCAGGATTCCGATGTAGGGACGGACCGCTTCCCGCAGCCTTCTCCGCACCCGGTTGCGCAACACGGAATTG
>CALMWJ010000082.1 GCA_937873525.1 uncultured Peptococcaceae bacterium
TTTCTCCTGCAGACGGGCAACCTGGTCCCAATGGATCTTGTCCGGCGGCAAGGGCTGGGGCTCTGCGCCATAGATGCTTCCGAAGGCTTCGAGCAAAGCCTGCTGCATCATCGGCAGGGTCAGATCCGGGCATTGCTCCTTCAGATTCATGACCCGGGAACGCACCGATTCCACGCCCTTGGACTGAAGCTTCGAGGGATCCACCTGCAGATATTGGGATAGACTTCCCATGTCCACATCCATGAGCAGGGTGCCGTGGTGATAGGCATTATCGCCTTTGTGATAAAAGGCGTTGCCGGAAAACTTGCGGCCGTCTGATGTCAGGTCATTGCGGCCGGTCTGTTCCGCCCGGATCCCCAGGCTTTGGACCGCTTCCAGAATGACCGCCAGCTGGCGCTGCAGGTCATAATTTTTTTGATGCATCAGAAACGTAAAATTCAGATTGCCCAGATCATGGAAGACGGCGCCGCCGCCGGAAGGACGCCGGGCCAGGCGGCCGCCGCCGCTTTCCAGCAGCTCCACCTTGCATTCCTTCCATGCATTCTGGTTGCGGCCGATGACCACGGTATTTTCGTTCTGCCATAAATACAGCAGGCAGCTTTCCGGATCCGCCGCATCCAGGAAATACTCCTCCAGGGCCAGATTGGCAAAAGGATCCAGACCGCTGCCCAAATAATAATATGTGCGTTTGATCACATCGAACCTCCAAATATTTTATTGCTGATGGCTTTGCCGGAAGGCGTCGCCGCGATGCCGCCCATGGCCGTCTCTCGAAGCTGGCGGGGAAGCATCCGGCCCACCCGCGCCATGGCGTCGATCATCTCATCCAGGGGGATGATGCTGACCATGCCGCCCATGGCCAAGTCTGCGCTCAGCAAAGCGTTGACCGCCTGGGAGGCGTTGCGCTGGGCGCAGGGCACCTGAACCAGTCCGGCCACCGGATCGCACGCAAGCCCCATGACGTTCATCAAAGCCAGCGCGGCGGCGTGTATGGACATGTCCGGGGTGCCGCCGGCCAGCTGAACGGCCGCTGCCGCCGCCATAGCCGCCGCCGTGCCGCATTCGGCCTGGCATCCGCCTTCGGCGCCGGATACGGTGGCATGTTTCGTGATGACTGCGCCGATTCCGGAGGCGGTCATCAGTCCTTCCAAGGTTTGGCGCCGGGTGCAGCCCAATGCTTCCGATACGGAAATCAAAACCGCCGGCACGATGCCGCAGGAGCCTGCGGTGGGCGCTGCGCAGATCCGCCCCATGGAAGCATTGACCTCACTGCAGGACAGGGCCCGGGCCATGATCCGGTTGATCAGCGGACCGCACAAGGTTTTGCCTGCCTGGGCATAGACATACTGGTCCCGGGTGATGCCCTCGATGAGGGAACCGGCCGTATGGCAAGGCTGTTCCAGCGCTTTGGCCGCGGCAGCTTCCATCACCGCATAGCGCTGGTCCAAAAGCTGAAAGACCTGTTCTTCCTCCATGCCTGTAAGATGCTGTTCGTTTTCCAGGACCACCTGCCATAAAGGCACCTGGCGTTCCCTGGAGGCCGCCAGTAATTCCGCCGAATTGCTGTACATCGATCCACCTCATTTCAAAGAAGGGTCAAAGGACGCTGATCGACCGCACCGACAGGACATGATCGATCAAGCGCAGGCTATCGACCACCGCCGCCGGCACCTCTCCATCGGTCTCGATAATGCAGGAGGCCAGCTCGCCTTTGCCCTTCCGGCTCAGTTTCATCACCCCGATATTGATGTTGTGATTGGCCAGAACCGTAGTTACTTCGCTGACCACTCCTTTTTTATCGTACTGACTGATGACCAGGGTGGGCAGCTGGGCTGT
>CALMWJ010000083.1 GCA_937873525.1 uncultured Peptococcaceae bacterium
AGCGCCCAAATCGGCATGAGCTCCCGCGCACTAAAAGGCGATGAGCTTAACTGGGGCCTGAACGCCACAACCATCGCCTATGACGGCATTGCCGTCGTGGTCCACCCCTCCAATCCGGTAAAGAACCTCACCATGGAGCAGGTCAATCAGATCTTTTCCGGTAAAATCACCAACTGGAAAGAAGTCGGCGGTTCCGATAAAGAGATCCTGCTGGCGATTCGCGAAGCCGGTTCCGGCACCCGTGATGCTTTTGAAGAAATCGTCAAGCTCTTTGAAGATAAAGATGGCAAAAAAGTGTCCACCGTCGCAGAAGATAAAGCCATCATCGCCGACAGCACCAATGCGATCACCGAAAACGTTGCCGGCAAAGAAAATGCCATCGGCTATGTTTCCCTGGGCAGCTTGAATCTTCAGCGCACCACCGCCCTTCAGCTGAATGGGGTGGATTGCACCGCGGACAATGTTAAAAATAAGACCTACGCCTTGGCCCGGCCCTTCCTGCTGCTGACCAAAGGAGCCCCCAGTGCCGAGGTTCAGTCCGTACTCGACTACATTTTAGGCGCGGACGGCCAGGCATTGGTTGCAGAAAAGAAATTCATCACCGTCAACTGACCCTCCCTCCCATATCTCTTGACATAATGTAAAAAAGCCTCCCCTATCCGGTATGCCTTCTTTTTGCATCGGCCTGAACAACCATTCAGAGCGGAACAAAAGGGAGGCATATCGTTTTTTGGGAAGGCTTTGTCTCTAAGTTTACATTTGGTTTTGGTTATTTGGGCAAGGTCTGATTTGAAGCAGGACCAATGGTCCTGGATTGGATTCGCAGGGCCGCTTCCAATTCACTCAAGGAATCCGCCAGCAGTTCATGGACAAGATAATCCGGTTTGACCCGCTGGATCAATTCGTTGACCGCCGGATCCCGGAAAGGCATATGCCGGTCAATCTGTCGAATATGCTCGCCGCACTGCCAGCATTGCTTTTTAAACGCATCAAAATGGGCTGGCGGCCTAAGTGGGGAAAGCCCGTCTGCGTTCATTCCGGCATCCTGCCGCCTGTGCTCCTGCAGAATACTTTTCACATAATCTCCGGAAAGAGAACTGGACAGATGGATCGTTCGGATGTGTCCGGCGGCCGGTCCCAGCCCATCCAGGATTTTCATGCTATAATCCACACCCTCTTTTTCAGACCGCAGTGAATGATTTGTATTCATCAAATGGCCCACATCCAGCACAAAGCCTTTATTGGGATAATGGATCTCAGACAAGAGTCTCCCTGCCAATTCCGGCTTAAGAAAGTTCAGGCCGGGCCACCATAGGTTCTCCATCAGCAGCATGGGTCCTGCCGGCAACCCTTCCGTTGCCTGATTGATCAGGCGGATGAAGCTGTCGATCACCACTTCATCGGAATCATCAAAGGCATAGGTATAGCAAGAGGGCAAGGTGTTGTGGCTCACATGGGCCACCACATAATCCGCCTTGAATTCCTGCGCATGCCGCATTTCTTTCCGCCAGGTATCCGACAGCACATCCGGCAAACTGCTCCCGTAATAGTATTTCAGGCTTTCCTCATCCGGGAAACGTGCCTTCAGTCCTGCCTGGTTCCCCTTAAAAAAATCCATCCAATCCGGCCAAAAGGGCAGATGGAGACCGCGGATATGCTTATGGGGGAAAAGCTCATTTTCATAAGGCCCTGCCTGAATCAGCTCAATGCCATCAAGCCCGAAGGTTTGTAAAAAGCCCTTCAGACCGCCGGGATAATCGTTGAATTGCTCCAATTCCTGCGGATAGGAGGACAGGTTGATCAATTGTTTCATCTTATGAACCTTTCAAGGTTGGATTTGTCATTATTTAAAGGAGCGCCATCTTCCAGTATAGATTCGTTGTGAAGCCGATGCAATCACCAAACGCGGGCGCCCTTAAATCTGGGCAACCAAAAATCATTTAATATACTGCTCACTCACCAAGAGATCCTGGATCACATCCAAGGCATCCTCTTTGTTTTTCGTATAACTCAATGCCATCCGGTAATGAGCTTCCTTATTTTCTA
>CALMWJ010000084.1 GCA_937873525.1 uncultured Peptococcaceae bacterium
GACTCGCCGCTGCAAGGCAGCTTTCGCTTTGGAAACCTTGCACGTGCGGTTTGGCAGGCATAATGCGCCTACATTACGTTATGTTATCATGGGAATCGGGGCTTGTCAAGCATCCGCCCTCTGCGGCTCCAGGGCTGCGGCGGCGGGTTCGTCGATGGCGACCCTGCCTTTGCCCAGACAGCATGGGCACACGGCTTCCAGCGTGCTGTCCAGAGACTGCCTGACTTTTTTCCTCGTGATTTCCACCAATCCAAGGGGTGTGATGCCCAGGACATGGGTCCGGACTTTGTCTTTCTTCAGCTCATTCTCAAAAGCATCGAGAACCTTTTTCTTGTGGGCTTCGGAATTCATATCGATAAAGTCGATGATGACGATGCCGCCGATATTCCGGATCCGCAGCTGGCGCGCGATCTCTTTCGCGGCCTCCATATTGGTCTTCAGGACAGTGTCCATCAGATCTGTGCTGCCCACATATTTTCCGGTGTTGACATCGATCACTGTCAAGGCCTCTGTGTGATCAAAGATGAGGTAGCTCCCGTTTTTCATCCAGACTTTCCGGTTTAAGGCCTGCCTCATTTCGTAATCCACGTTATACTTCTCGAAGAGTTCTTCCATGTTGCAGACAAACACTTTGTTTTTTAGGCGCGGCTCCATCATCTGGACAAATTCAATGACCTGGTTGTAGAGGCTTCTCGAATTGACCATCAAACGGTTTACGTCATCGCTGAAAATGTCCCTCAGGATCCTTTGGGAAAGGACCAAGTCCTTATAGATCATCGCCGCCTGCCCGGATGTTCTGAAACGGCGCTCGATCTCCTCCCATATGCGGAGCAGGTGGTCGCGGTCTTGAAGCAGCTCTTTTTCGTCGGCGCCTTCCGCCACGGTGCGGGCAATCAGCCCCATTTTCTCCGGTTTTAGCTTCCCGGTCAGCGCGTGCAAACGTTTTCGCTCCGCCTCGCTCTGGATCTGCCTGGAGACCGCCGCATGCTCCGTGGTCGGCATCAGGACCAGGAAACGGCCGGGCAGGGTGATCTGCGCGGTGATCCGGGCCCCTTTGCTGCCCACCGGTTCCTTGGAGATCTGTACCAGGATCTCCTGTCCTTCCTTCAGCAAGGTTTGGATGGGCGGTTCATCGATCGGGAGCCCGTCGGCGGCAAGACAGGGTTCCGTCCGTGCGTCCGCCACGTACAGAAACGCGTTTTTTTCCAGACCGATATCGACAAATGCCGCCTGCATCCCTGGTAGGATGTTCTTGACAACCCCTTTATAGATATTGCCGACAACCCTTTGATCCTTATCTCTTTCAACGTAGAGTTCCACCAGCTGCCCGTCTTCGACGACTGCAACCTTTGTGTCAGTGTCCTCCACCCTCATTAAAATCTCTCTGCGCATCCCGATGATCTCCTCCCATCGGCATATAAGCCTTTCCGTCCTCTTCGATGTACAATCCTGTCCGGCAGACCTGTCGGACGGCATCTGCTTCGAAGCCGCCAAAATCAGCCAGCATGGCCCAAACCTCCTGGGGCCGCAGCTGGGCCATGTTGCTCATGACCAGCGCCATCTCGAGCTTCAGCCAGCCGTTTTCCGGGCTGACGGTGATCCACCGGATCAGTCCCCGGACTTCTTTAGCCGGAATCGGTTTCTTGCCGGGTTTTATTTTCGGTTGCCGCCAAAGCTCGGCAGCAGCCAGCATACGATCGATGCCAGCCCGGACATCGGCTTCATGGATCCTGCCGGCGGAAACCAGGAACCGGTAAACCGCCAGATTGATCGAAGCAGACAAGCTTTTTCCCTGCATCGGAATTTCTTCCAGCTGCTTCAGCTTCAGTGCCGGCGGCATCGCTTCCCGGATCGCCTGTTCCAGCTTTTCAGGATTGACCCGACGGCGAAGCTCCACATCGAGAAATTCATTTTCTCCCGTGATTCCTACCGCCAAAGCCGATGCAAACGACATTTTTGGGTGAGGATTAAAACCCTCGGAAAAAGCCAGGGGCACCTCGGCCCGCCTGAGCGTCCGCTCCATGGTCCGCGCCAGGTCCAAGTGGGATAAAAACCGGCCAGCTTCTGTTTTTTCATATCTCAATCGTATTCTCATAGATCTTCCGCCTTTCCGAAAAGCACCAGCCCGCCTTCCGGTCCGCAGATCCCGCACCGGCTGCAACCGTGATAGCGGCAATCCGGCGTTATGGTTTCTTTGAAGGCAAGCGCCTGTTCCCGTTTGAGGAAATCGGGATCGATCCCGTAATCCAGGTGGGACCAGGGCAGTATCGCCGTCAAATGGAAGGTTTTGGAAGCCAGTGCCTGCATATCCAGGCCGGATTCTTCAAACGCCGTCTTCCAGGCTTCGCCCTTGAATTGCTCGGTCCAGCTGTCAAAACGGCACCCTTTTTCCGTCGCCTTGGCGATAACGACAGCCAGCCGACGGTCTCCCCGGGCAAAAACAGCCTCCAGCATACTGGTGAAGGGATCATGATAGTGGTAGCTGATCCGACGGTCCCGGATCCTTTGTCTTAAGTAGGCATGCTTCGCTTTGAAAACCTCCTGGGTATCCTGTCCGCTCCACTGGAAGGGCGTATGGGCCTTGGGCACGAAGTTGGATACACTGGCCGTCACTTTCAGAGCGCCGAAGCGCCCCTTCTCCTTCATCACTTGCGTGCCGCGGCGGACGACCCTTTCACACAAAGCGGCGATCCCGTCCACATCCTCCATGGTCTCCGTGGGCAGTCCCACCATGAAGTAAAGCTTGACCTGGCTCCAGCCGGCCTGGACCGCGTGTTCAATGGTCTGCAGCAGAGCCTCTTCCGTCACGCCTTTGTTGATGACATCCCTCAGGCGCTGGGTCCCGGCTTCCGGTGCAAAGGTGAAGCCTGTTTTGCGGACCTTCTGGATCTCGTTGGCCAATTCCACAGAAAAGTGATTGGCCCGCAAAGAAGGGAGCGATACGCTGATCTGCTCGCCTTCGAAATTCTCCATCAGATTATGGACCAATTCCTTGATGCAGGTATGGTCGGAACTGCTCAGGGAGGTCAAAGATATTTCGTTATGGCCTGTGTGTTTCTTCAGCGCATCGGCTTGCCGGAGCAGGGTTTCGCAAGAGCGTTCCCGGACCGGGCGGTAGATCATGCCCGCCTGACAGAAACGGCAGCCGCGGGTGCAGCCTCTCAGGATCTCCAGCATCATGCGGTCATGGACCACTTCGATATAAGGGACCAGCGGGGCGGTGGGGAAACAGGCCGAATCCAGGTCCTTGAGCCTGGCCTTTTTGATCATGGCCGGAGCTTTTCGTTCCATGCCCGGCATTTCCAGCGGCATGATCGCTGTCAGTTCTCCGGCAGCATCATACACCGGTTCGTAGAAGGAGGGGACATAGACGCCCCCCAGACCGGCTAATTCGGCCAGCAGCGTCTTCCGGTCCATCTTCCCGCCACGGCAGGCTTTATGGTTCCCAATCGTTTGAAGCAACCGGGGAAGCAGGACCTCCCCTTCTCCCAGAATCACTGCATCCAGAAAAGGCGCCAAAGGCTCCGGGTTGGAGGCACAAGGCCCGCCGGCGATCACCAGAATGTCCTCATCGCCGCGCTCAGCGGCCCAAAGCGGAATGTTGCCGAGGGACAGCATATTTAAAATATTGGTGTAGCTCATTTCGTGCTGCAGGGTGAAGCCGATGCAATCGTAGTCTGCCGCTTCTCTGCCGGATTCCAAACCGAACAACGGGATGCTTTCCCGGCGCAGCAGCGCTTCCATGTCGGTCCAGGGGGCGAAAGTCCGTTCCATCAGCAGCTCCGGCGTCTGATTGACGGCTTCATAGAGGATCTGGAGACCCAGATGGGACATCCCCACCTCGTAAACGTCGGGAAAAGCAAATAAAAACCGGCAGCTGACGGCTGTCCAGTCTTTAACGATCTCATTCAATTCGCCTCCGAGATAACGCTGAGGCTTGGAAATATCGTTAAGAAACGGTTCGATGTCTTGTTTCCAGTTATTCAATGTCCGGCTCCTTCCTGATCAGGCTTCACAAAACGGCGAATATGCATTTTTTCGCAAAAAGCCCCTTAATATAATATATTGCAATGCCCTCCTTGGCAAGTGCGGTTTAGGAAGGCTTGCACAGCCGTTTTCCTGCATTTCCATTGAAGGTGCGTGAATAAGTGAATGAATACATGGTTTTGCCGGCAAGAAATATACCATATGGGAAATGATTCTGTTATAATTAAATTTAATCGATTCGGGAGGTTAACGCATATGGAATCTATATTGGCCGCCCTTCAACAGAAAATAATCATCGGTGATGGCGCGATGGGCACCATGCTTCAGGCCTTAGGTCTCCCCAAAGGACAAAGTCCTGAAGTCTGGATGCTGACGCAGCCGGAAGAAATTTTAAAGGTCCATCAGTCCTACGTCGAAGCCGGTGCAAGGATCATCGAGACCAACACCTTCGGCGGCAACGCCCTCAAGCTTCAGGAATATGGCTATGAAAACCAATTTCAGGAAATCAACCGGTTGGCGGTGCGGCTGGCGCGCCAGGCAGCCGGTCCCGGCAACTATGTGGCCGGCCTCATCGGCCCGACGGGCCATTTCCCTCGGCCGCTGGGGGATATCTCTTTTCTTGCACTCAAACAGGTCTTCCGTGAGCAGATCCAGGTCCTGGCTGAATCCGGTGTGGACCTGATCTATCTGCAAACCTTCTCCGATCTGGGGGAGGCCCGTGCCGCCCTGCTGGCCGCCAAGGAGGTCACAGAGCTGCCCGTTGCCGTTTCCCTGACCTATGGCAACCATCAGCGTACCCTGACCGGGACCGATCCCCAGACCGCTGCGGCGGTATTCACAGCCCTGGGCGCCGATATCCTGGGCATCAATTGTTCCACAGGGCCTTTGGAAATGCTGCCGATTCTGGAAATCTACCGGAAGAACTGCCGGCTGCCGCTGCTGGCGGAGCCGAATGCCGGTTTGCCGGTCTTGAAGGACAACCAATCGGTTTTTCCCATGACACCGGAGGATATGGCAGATTTTGTCACAAGAATGCTGACCCTGGGGGTGCGTTGGCTGGGCGGATGCTGCGGAACCACGCCCGACCATATTTCTGCCATGATTCGTGCTGCCGGACAGTGGAACGGGCAGATGCTGTCCGCAGCCAATGCGCTGCCTTCATGCCTGGCCTCCCGCTCGAAAACCATTCAGCTGGGTCATTCGCTGCCTCCCCGCCTGATCGGCGAGCGCATAAATCCGACTGCCCGCAAAAGTCTTGCGGCCGCGCTCCAAGAAGGCAGCTACTCAAAGCTCGTCCAGGAAGGGATTCTCCAGGCCGCAGCCGGTGCAGATCTTCTGGATGTGAATGCAGGGCTGGCAGGCGGTGATGAAACCGTTCATCTGCTGCGCACAACCTACCAGCTGCAGCAGGCGCTGGAATTGCCTTTGGTTCTGGATTCGGTGCATCCGGAGGCGCTGGAACAGGCCTTGATCCATTACCAAGGGAAAGCCTTGATCAATTCGGTCAATGCCGAAGATGAAAGCCTTCAGAGCATCCTGCCTTTAGCCAAGCGCTATGGTGCCGCCGTGCTGGGTCTGACGCTGGATGGCAGAGGAATTCCAGAAAAAGCGGAAGAGCGGCTGCAGCTGGCAGAAAAAATTCTGGAGCGGGCCCTGGCCGCAGGAATTCCTTCAGAAGATGTCCTCATCGACTGTCTTGTCATGTCCGCAGCCTCCAACACGTCCTCCGCCAAGGAAACCCTCCGGGCCATCCGGATGGTTAAAAAAACCCTGGGGCTGACCACCGTCCTTGGCCTGAGCAACATCTCCCACGGCATGCCCAAGCGTGGCTGGCTCAACCAGGCCTTCCTTGCCCAAGCCTTGGACGCCGGGCTGGATGCGGTGATTGCCAATCCTCTGGATGCCGGGATCCGCTCGACCTTGGCCGCCGGGGCCTTCTTGGCTGGCAGGGATCCCCACGGCTTGCGATACATCGCCTTAGCCCAAAGAGAAGATGCCCAGGAAACGGCCGCACCGGCCGTTCTCCCGCGGTCGATCGTCAAATCCGCTCAGCCCATGGCCGCACAGCCTTCGGAAACGGTGCTGGCCGGCCCGATCCCCGATAGCCAGGTTGTGAGCCGGCACCTTCAGCAGCTGCAGCAGGCGATTCTGATTGGAAACCAGACCGTGATTCCCGAATTGATCAACCACCTGCTGGATTCCAAGAGCTTCTTTGAGCTGGTCCAGGAAGCCATTATTCCGGCTCTGGAAACCTCCGGAGATACCTTTGCCCGAGGCGAAACCTTCCTGCCCCAGCTGCTGCTGTCGGCAGACGGCGCCCGGTGCGCCTTTGATTACCTTAAACGGGCACTGCCCGCCGAAGCCCCGGATAAAAAAGAAACCGTGGTGTTAGGCACCGTGGCCGGTGACGTGCACGATATCGGCAAGAACATCGTCAAAGCACTCCTGGAAAGCTACGGCTACCAGATCATCGATTTGGGCAAGAATGTGTCCTGCGATAAATTCGTCAAGGCCGTCAAGGAGCACAGCGCCGCTGTCCTCGGCATGGCAGCCCTGATGACCACCACCATGACCGAAATGGAGCCGGTCATCAAAGCCCTTCGCAAGGAAGGCCTCCGCACAAAAGTCATCGTCGGCGGGGCGGTGCTGACCCCGGAATACGCCCAGGCAATCCAGGCGGACGCTTTCGTCAAGGATGCCGGCGAAGCCCACAGCATCATCCGTCAGCTGCTTGACCAATAAGCCCTTCGAGAAATATGGGTTGACCAAAGGATGAATTCATGCTAACATATTATTTGTTCTGATTGCGAGGGTGGCGGAATAGGCAGACGCGCAAGCTTGAGGTGCTTGTGGGCATTAGCTCGTGTGGGTTCAAGTCCCATCTCTCGCACCACTTCGTTTCCTAAAAGGATCCCGGTTTTACCGGGATCCTTTTTTTTTGCATTCTTCCCGCAGTGTCAAAGACCCTTCGATACACGCGAAGGTCTAGTTCAAGAAATATAAAATGGGCAGACAGCTTTCACGGCTGTCTGCCCAAATCATCATCATAGAAGGATTATTTTTGATTTGCTGAAGCCCTTTAGAATCGATCGAATCTTTCGTTCTACAGCAAGAAGAAGGCCACCACCACACCGGCAGCCAAGCCGACCAGAACCGGGACGGTGTTGCGTCTGGCCAATTCGCCGGGGTCAACACCGCACATGGCGGCAACGGGGATAACCGCCCAGGGAATGATGGTACCGCCGCCGATCCACTGCGCGGCAGACTGACCAAGAGAGGCCAGAATGGGGATGTCCAGATTCAGCGCAGTACCGAAGGACAGCGCCATGGAACCGACCAGGGGCAAACCGGAGAAGCCGGAGCCGTCCAGACCGGTGATGCCGCCAATAATCGTCATCAGAACCGCGACAGGGTATTTGGAGAGGGGAACTTGCTGAGCCAGCCACCAGCCCCAGTCCATCAGAAGGCCGCGGGGATACTCTCCGCCAAGAATGGCGTTGACGCCGCTGCCGCCGATGAAGAAGAAGCCGCCGATGATCACCACCGGAGCAAAGATCTTCATACCAAAGCCGAAGCCGTCACGGATGTAGTCAACGATTTTTTCCAAAGCTTCAATAGGACCATGCTGCAGCATGGCGCCGATGGTCATCATGGCCATCGCTGTACCGGAAACCAGAGCCGTCGCATCGCCGCCTTTGATGCCTTGGAGCAGCATCATGACGATGATGGCCAGGAAGGACAAGGGAATCAGGAAAATCATGACCTTGGATGCGCCGTGGGCTTCCTTGGCTTTGCCGGTGTCCGCCAGGGCGATTTTCCGTTCGGATTCGTAACGGGCCGCATTGACCACCATGTCTTTCTTCAGAAGGATATAAGACAGGGCGATGGCAACCACGGCAACCGTCAGGAAGATGGGGGCGCCGGCGGTAATGATCTGTCCAGGCTCAATGCCGGCAGAAGAAGCGGTTACGCCGGGGGCGCCTTGGATGACCGGGTCAAAGGAGAAGGCAAAGCCGTGTCCGAAGATGTTCATGGCAATGGCTGCGCCAATGGCCGGCAAACCGGCACGAATCGCGACCGGCGTCATGATGGCACCGATCAGGGCGACTGCAGGGGAAGGCCAGATCAGCATGGTCACGATGGCCATGATGATACCCAAAGCAAAGAACGCAACATCAGGCGTTTTCATGGCTTTGGCGATGGGGTTCATCAGCATGACGTCTGTTCCCATATCCGCCATGGATTTGGACATTGCAACGACCATTGCGATGGTTGCAATAATTCCAAAGAATTCAGAACCAGCATAAATAAGTGCGTTGAAATTCGTTTGCAGAGCCCCGATAATATTGCCCTTTGCAACAAAACCCAGGAGGAAAGTAAAAACGATACAAGGGATAACCGTGTCTTTGCGGCCAATCATGACCCCGAGGATTGTCAGCACACCGATGAGATAAATGTAGTGAAGTGCAGATAACTGTACGATTTCCATATTTTTCTCCTCTCTCCTTCCTTTGTGTTCCATGTGTTGACTTTTTATCCGGGACTTTTCCCTCCTCCAAAAGACAAATTCCCGGATACCTAAGGCAAAACATTAAAATTTCGACCTGTGAAATTAATCGAAAATGAACACAGGTTATTAAAATTCGACAAGTTTTTATTTTCTCCTGCTAATGACTTGCATTTAAAGAAAAATTTTTAGCATCCGTTAGCAATCATTTGCATCTAAAAAAAGATCATGCTGGCTTCGGATGCCGGATCGATTGGGCATCCATTCAATCCGCACTTTTTTTTGAAAGACGCGTCCTCCGTTCCAGCTCCAGCTGAACCCCCATATTGCGGCATCGGGTTTCAAGGATCATCAGACTGCCTCCCCAAGCAAAAAGTGACAAGCCCAGGCAAAAGATGAAGACCGACTGATAGGTCAAGGCCGCACTGCCCTGGACGCTGACATATTGAATGATCAGCCCGATCACCGGGGAGGCTAGGGCAGCACCGGCAAAACAGGCCACGTTGTAAATCGATATGGCCATACCGGAAAACATAGCCAGATGCATTTCCTTGATCGATACCACCGCAATGGAAAGCACACTGGAGAAAAAACCGAGGACAAATAAAACCATGCGCAGACTTAAAATCGAAAGCTGTCCGCCGCTGTTCCAAATCAGAAGACCCCAGCAAAGACACAATGCCGTGCAGCTGCCAATCAGCACCGGCTTGCGTCGGCCCAGCCGTTCCGAAAGACCGGGGATCACCAGACTGCCGGCGCACATACCGACGATGGCGGTGGACATGATTCCGGAAGCCTCCAAAGAGGTCTTCAAATATACATCGGAGATGTATGAGGTTCCCCAGACACCGGACAGGGCATTGAAGGCTCCGAAAATGCCCAAAGAAATAATGGCAGGGGGCCAGCTTCTGGCCCTCTGCAGAAGCTGAAGGAATTCCTTCATTAGGTGCGGAATATCCAGCGGGCAGGTTTCAAACCGGCAATCCGTACCGTCCAGAGGCCTCAGACCGGCTTCCTCCGGCCGGGTGTGCAGCCAACCCGCATTGGCCAGCAAAAAGAAAGCGGCTAAAAAGGCGATGGCGCCAAAAACCACCCGCCAAGAGGTCCTTTCAGTAATATAGGCGAGGGGTGCCTGGGCCAGGATGCCGCCCAGATAGCCCAGAAAGGTCACGAGACCGGTCATTCTCCCATATTCCCTTTCGGTATACCAAAATGAAAGGATCTTCATGATGGGGATAAACAGCATGGCGGCGCCGGCGCCGCAGAGGATGCGGCCGGTGAACAGCTGGACCAACGTCCTGGCCGTCGCAAACAGCACCGTGCCGATGATCATCAAGGTCCCTCCGGTCAGAATTGTTTTGCGGGAACCCCATGAATCGGCCAGCATGCCGGTAGGGATCTGCATCAGCATATAGGCATTGAAATAGACACCGCCCAACTGCCCGAAAAGAGCGGCATCCATGCCGAATTCTTGAGAAAGGGGCTGTCGGACCACCCCCATGCAAAGTCTTTGAAACAAACCAATGATGTAGATCCCCATCAGGATCACGAAAATGAACCACCGGTACCTTCGGGGGTCCGACATGGGGATTTTGCGTTTATTTTGGTGCATACACTTTGTTATGATTCTGACCCAGTCTGAAGGTTCCGTATCCGTCCCGCCTTTCCTTTGCTGTGTAAAAAAGCCGCAGTCGACCGATGACCGCGGCTTCAATCCTATCTGATGGTTATTCTTCGGATTTATGCTTTTCCTTTAGGCCAGTTTCACCGGTACGCAGATCCCGGGCTGCCTTAAAAATATGGTCGGAAATACGTTCAAGGAAATTGGTAATATCCATGAAGTACACGCCGGATTCCACCGTACAGGCTCCTTGCTCAAGGCGTTCCACATGACCGTCCACCAGTTCTTTAGCCTTGACGTCCACCTCGTCCTCCAGACGCTTGATTTTCTGGAAATCTTCTTCTGCACGAGGACTTTCAGACAGCAGGTCATCCAGGAGTTCAAACATCCGCATGACCAGAGCCTCAAGGTCCTTCAGGTCCGAAATCGCCTTCTCACTGAAGTGCAGGTGCCGGTCCACCTTGATTTGGGCTAACTCCACCAAGTCTTGGGCATGGTCTCCGGTCCGCTCCACATGGTTCATACAGGTAATCAGGGCAGGAATGATGCTGGCCTGGATCCCGGTCAAGGTCCCTTTGGATAGCTGGACAACAAACCGGGTTTGGTTGCGCTGCAAGGCGTTGAGCTTTTGTTCGGAGGCGTTGACTTCAGCCAGCTTGCTCATATCGCCGGTATAGATGAAGGCCATGGTCTGGTGAAGCATTTCTTTGGAACGGGCGGCGCCCATGCTTATGGCTTTTTTAGCAGCCTGCACCGCCGCCAGCGGCGTGTTCAGCAGCAATTTGTCCAGCACCCGGCTGTC